>CAZANK010000186.1:0-7069 GCA_964486235.1 uncultured Prolixibacteraceae bacterium
TTTTTGAAGAAACTTCATATAAATACCCAAATTGGCCCTTGTTTTCTGATCACAGGCATAGAAAATGGTCTCAACTGTGTGGATGGGGTTCATGGCTGCTATCCGATTATCTCGTTTATTTAACAGTTAGATGTTCATACCCGGGCTATGCACAAAAAACATCAAATATTGTGCAAAGGTCTTTTTGAATGCACAAGCATTGTGTTAGTGTAAATTTTCTTCTGTAAAAAAAACATAGAAAAATATACTATTTACAGATAAATGGTGCTTATCTAAAAACAGCTTGATAATGTTGAATTTATCGCTCAAATTACAAAGCAAAGTATATTTGTAAGCCTGAAGGTAGAAATAATGAGTACAGATCTTTCATTTATCACGAATGAGCAAAATAATTCCCTACAAGAACGTTTCCGTATTTTAATAAAAGATACATCCTTTTTTGATTGTCTTGTGGGCTATTTTTATACAAGCGGTTTTTATGCTGTTTATCCATCATTAGAAAAAACAGAGAAAATTCGCATCTTGATTGGGATTGGTACCGATCGGCCGACCTATGAATTAATGGAAAAAGCAAATAATTCAATTCAGGAGTCATTGAATTTTTCTCATGCCGAAACCAAACAGACAATGGAAAAATTACTTGTTAATGAGTTTGCTCATTCTGATGATAAACACGATGTTGAGAAAGGGGTCGATGTTTTTATTGAGTGGATCCGCAATGGGAAGCTTGAAATACGGGCGTATCCATCACAGAATATACACGCTAAAGTATATATTATGACTTTTCACAAAGGAGACAGAGATATCGGCCGGGTGATCACCGGATCCAGTAATTTTACAAAAAGTGGGCTTTTGGATAATCTTGAATTCAATATTGAATTAAAAAACAGAACGGATTACGACTTTGCTTTGAAAAAATTTCAGGAATTGTGGGAAGATTCTGTAGATGTGAGTGAAAAATATGTACAAACCATAATAAATAAAACATGGCTTTCTCAAAATATTACACCGTATGAACTATATTTAAAATTTCTCTATGAATATTTTAAAGATGAGTTAAATTGCTCCGATGAAATATTTGTCAAGTACTTGCCTGAAGAGTTTAAGAAATTAGAGTATCAGGAACAGGCAGTGTTAAATGCAAAAAAGATCCTGATGGAATACGGTGGTGTTTTTATCTCCGATGTGGTTGGGCTTGGAAAAACATATATTTCTGCGATGCTTGCCGGACAACTGGATGGCAGAACCCTTGTTATAGCACCGCCGGTCCTTCTTGAAAGATCAAATCCGGGATCCTGGCCCAATGTATTTTCTGATTTTCGCATTCCCGCTGATTTTGAATCGTTAGGAAAACTGGATGATCTTCTTAAACGTGGAACAGATAAATATAAAAATATCATTATTGACGAAGCACACCGTTTCCGTACTGAAACAAACATTACCTATGAAAAACTTGCGGAAATTTGCCGTGGCAAACGTGTTATCCTGGTAACAGCTACCCCTTATAATAACACACCAAACGATATTCTGAGTCTGCTGAAGTTGTTTCAAAAAGCAAAAAGAAGCACCATACCAAATCTTCCCAATTTGGATGCGTTTTTCGGCAAACTCGAAAAAAAACTCAGAAAACTGGACAGAAAGAAAGACTATGCAGAATACATTAGCACGGTCAAAGGGAATGCACGTGAAATCAGAGACAAAGTTTTAAAATATTTGATGGTTCGACGTACACGAAGTGAAATTGAAAAATACTTTCAAAAGGATATTAAAGAGCAGGGATTGAAATTCCCGTTTGTCGAAAAACCCGTCCCGTTCTATTATGAACTAAATCAAAAAGAAGACGATATATTCAATAAAACCATTAATCTGATTGCCAATAAATTTACATATGCCCGCTATATGCCCATGCTGTATTTTGAAGGCAAGATCGATCAGCTCGAAGCACAATCCCAGCGGAATATGGGCCGTTTTATGAAAATCCTTCTGGTCAAGAGGCTTGAAAGCAGTTTTTTTGCATTCCGGAATTCAGTTGATAGATTTTTACATTCTTATGAAATGTTCCTCAATGAACTTGACAATGGTTATGTATATGTGAGTAAAAAATATACCAATAAAATTTTTGAGTTGCTTGAAAACGATGATGACGAAGCGGTTCAAAAGCTGATTGATGAGGGGAAGGCGGAAAAATATGATAGCAAAGATTTCAGAGAGGATCTGAAAAAAGACTTGGAACATGATCTGGAAATCTTAAAAGCAATTAAGCATATGTGGCAGCAAGTATTACGGGATCCAAAACTTTTAAGATTTAAAGAGGAACTGTTAAAAAACCACATATTAAAAAACAACCATCTTATTCTCTTTACCGAATCAAAAGAAACTGCCAATTATTTATATAAAAATATTAACCAACAATATCCTGGAGAAGTCCTTTTATTTACTGGCGATTCCGGTGAATCAGTCCGGGATAAAGTTATTGAAAATTTCGATGCACGGGCCCGGCATCAAAAACATGATCATCGCATCTTGATTTCTACAGAAGTACTTTCCGAGGGTGTCAATCTGCATCGTGCCAGCGTGGTAATCAATTATGATATCCCCTGGAATCCGACCCGTATGATGCAGCGGGTAGGGCGCATCAACCGTGTAGATACAAAACATGATGTCATTTACACCTACAACTTTTTCCCGACTGTTCAGTCAAATGACCAAATCAAATTAAGAGAAGCCGCCGAAGGCAAGATCAACGCATTCTTGACTTTGCTTGGTGGTGACGCCGAGCTTTTGACGGAAGGTGAACCTGTTGGCTCCCATGAGCTTTTCGACCGTTTAACTTCTCAAAAAACACTGGAAGGAGGCGCCGAAACGGAAGAAAGCGAATTGAAATATTTGCATGTCATTCGAGATATAAGAGAAAAAAATCCGGATCTCTTTGAAAAAATTAAATATCTTCCCAAAAAAGCCCGCAGCGCCAAAGAAAGCAAAGATCTGTCCGAGGCTCTTATAACTTACTTCCGGCGAGGAAAAGTGCAAAAATTCTTTATGGCACAGGATAAAAGCGATTCAATGGAACTGGACTTTATGAGTGCAGCAGGACTGCTTGAGAGCCCTGCAGATGAAAGAAGAAAAAAACTGCCGATATCCGTATATGAACTGCTGGATAAAAATAAAGAAGCGTTTATTTTTGCCACAACGGAGGAGCTGTCCGAAACCGACAGACCAAAAGGGCGAGACAACGCGGCCAACATTCTGCGCATATTAAAAGCAACACTTAGAAACACACAAAAGCTTACTGACGATCAGGAACTTTATCTAAAAAGAGTATTGACCCAGCTTGAAGAAGGCGGCATTCCCAAACAAACCGCAAAAAACACGCTAAAAGCGCTGAATGATCTCGGTGAAGGGCTGATCAACCCTTTGAAAGTACTAGCCGTCTTGCAAACCTGCATTCCGGAGCGGCTTTTAGATGAACATTATGCGGAAAAGAATTTCTCTGTCTCCGGGAAACGCGAAGTTATTCTTTCATTATATCTTACAGGCCCTGAAGTATGAATAAACAGCAAGCACAAAGCATCATTCGGGAAACCTTTGAAAATCCCTTCGACAAAAAACGTTTCATCGGTTTTATCAAAAATCTTTTAAACCATATTGATGAAGCAGCTTTTATTTACCAGGGAAATTATATCCCGGAAAAGTTCCGGCAATCAATCAAATCGCTGGAGCGCATTGGAAAATTCAGCGATGGTAAAAATAATCTCGATATTTTTATTATCACGTTGCAGAAAGAAACCTCTCTGGAGCGTGCCCGCACCATGCAGCGAAATTTTATAGCCTGGTATCTGAATGGCAGCCGGGGCGGCCAACTGAAGGATGCAGCTTTGGTAGCTTACGTATCCCCGGATCAGGCGGATTGGCGTTTCTCCCTGGTCAAAATGGATTACAAATTTGAAAAAACAGAAACCGGCAGGGTTAAGGTAAAAGAAGAATTCACACCAGCCCGCCGCTGGTCCTTTCTTGTCGGTGCCCATGAAAAAAGTCATACTGCCCAGAGCCGCCTGATAAAAATTCTGGCAAACGATGATCACGCCCCAACCCTGAAAGAACTGGAAACAGCTTTTGATATTGAGACAGTCACCAAAGAATTCTTCATTAAATACCGCGAACTGTTTATTCGTACCAAAGAAGCCCTGGATAACGTGGTGGCAAAGGATCCCAAGGTCAAAGCAGACTTTGACGCGAAAGGTGTGGACACGGTCAACTTTGCCAAGAAACTGCTGGGACAGATTGTCTTCCTGTATTTTTTACAGAAAAAGGGCTGGTTTGGTGTCGGCAGGGATGACAACTGGGGAACGGGATCCAGAGAATTTTTACGCCACCTGTTTGTGAAAAGACATGGAGATTATCAGAATTTTTTCAATGATATATTGGAACCGCTTTTCTATGAGGCTCTTCGGATAGATCGTTCGCATGACGATGATTATTACAGTCATTTTAATTGTAAGGTTCCTTTTTTGAACGGAGGATTATTTGATCCGATCGGAAATTATGACTGGGTGCATACGGATATTCACCTGCCCAATGACCTCTTTTCCAATACGCGAAAAACCAAAGAGGGCGACGTGGGCGACGGCATTCTGGATGTGTTCGACCGTTATAATTTTACCGTGCGGGAGGACGAGCCCCTGGAAAAGGAAGTAGCCATTGACCCGGAACTGCTGGGTAAGGCTTACGAAAAATTCAATGCTATCCGCCCCGATAATTTTGCTGAATTTATCTTCGCTATGAAAAGCGGGAAAAAAGGGGAAGAGAATAAATTTAACAAAAAATTCGGCGTTTATTATACTCCCCGTGAAATCGTCCATTACATGTGCAAACAGAGCCTGATCAATTACCTTACCACCCACGCGGAAGAGGCCCGGGTCGAAACACCCCTTTCCAAACAGGACATCGAAGACCTGATCGAAGTCGGGGAACTGATCACGGAACATGAAGCCACAGCTCTTATTAAAGAAAAAAATATTAAAAGCGGTGCTATGAAATCTACGGAATATACAGCTCTTTTATCTGAGGGTATCCGTGAAAATGCCGCTGCGATAGACCGGTGACTGGAAGAGATCACCGTGTGTGATCCGGCCGTGGGATCCGGTGCCTTTCCTGTGGGCATGATGAACGAGATTGTGCAGGCCCGGAATATCTTGTCGGTTTACCTTGGTGACGGAGATAGAAATGATTACGAATTCAAACGCCGTTGTATTGAACATTCCCTGTATGGTGTGGACATCGACCCCGGTGCGGTGGAGATTGCCAAACTGCGGCTGTGGTTATCGCTGGTGGTGGATGAGGAAGATATCAAAAATATTAAGCCGTTGCCGAATTTGGATTATAAAATTGTTTGTGGAAATTCTTTGCTTGGGTACCCTTACATGCCAAAAGGACTGGAATATATTGAGAAATTAAAAGATCAGTATTTTAATGAGACGAGGCCAGTAGAAAAAATCAAGTTAAGGCAACAAATTGACAAAAAACTTTTTGATTTATTCAATAACACCGAAAAATCTCTGGGATATAAAATCTCAATGGACTTTAAAATCAATTTTTCTGAGGTGTTTAATAATAAGGGCGGGTTTGATGTGGTGATTGGAAATCCGCCCTATGGTGCGGATTTGACAGAACAAGAAAAACACTACTTAAATCATTTGTTTGCAAAAAATAAATCTCAGGTAAAAAACTCTGCTATCTATTTCATTTATAAGGCTAATGGACTGCTCCATAATAGTGGGATCAACACCTATATAGTTCCCAAATCGCTTTGTTACTCAATGGGTTGGAATAGGTGCGCTTGCTTTGTTTTAAAAGGTCTGCAAAAGCTAATCGATACGGGGAAAGCCTTTGAGGAAGTAAAATTAGAGCAAGTAATATTTGTTAAAACAAATGATAATCAATATTCAGACTATGTGAATGGCATTTATAACGGATATAAAGTTATAGAATTTACAAAAGTGAGTAAAGATATTTTTAAAAGAAGTAATGTTTTGCTCACAGGACAAACTCTTGAAGAGTTGAATTTGATATACAGTATAATTGAAAAGTTCAATAGTAAATGGGGAAATTATGTTTCGATAGTAAGGGGACTAAATTGGCAAAGTAAATCCACAAATAAACATAATATGGCTATACCAATTTATAGAGGTGCACAGCTTTCACCATATTTTCTCAACAAGGCTACAGATTTTATTGACATCAGTAAATTTAATAAAAATGAATATACTTACCAATTTAAGCCGAAAATTCTAAACCAACTGGCAATTGCTCATGTTCAGAATCCTTACCCACATTTCTTTTTACAAGCTGCTTTAGACCTGGAAAATAAATTGGTCTTTGAGACTATTTCATGCACATTTGTAAAAAATAGTTCAGTTAGTATAAAATTTTTATTAGCAATTAATAACTCAAAGTTATTTGCTTGGCTTTTATATAAGTTTGTTTACAGTAACGCAATACGCAGCACTAGATACGATGAACAATATATTGCAAAAGTTCCATGCCCAAATTTTGAAACAATAAATCAAAAGCCTATCATATTTAAAGTTGATTATATTCTCACCATCACTAAAGACGACGATTACCTGCAAAACCCGGAAAAACAGGCCAAGGTCAAGGAATATGAAAAACAAATCGACAAAATGGTATATGAACTCTACGGTTTGGCCGATGAAGAAATAAAGATAGTTGAAGGTACCGCTTTTTGAGTGATTTATTTGGGAATTCGTTAGTACAAAAAGATGTTTGCATTAATATATGCAGATGAAATATATGCTAAAAAATGTCCTTACACCAAACACCTCTGGCATTATATCGGAATAATTATTGAAAATTTAGAAATGCCGCTTATTAATGACATTATTGATATCAGATACATAAAAAATTTTGACCAGAGATCCCACTACTACGATAAAAACAATAATATTGTTCATTGGAGTAAAATCCGAACCGCTGACACAAAAAATATTTGCATGTGATGGCTTGAATATATTTTAGATCCAAATCAAAGCCGAAAAACTTATTATTCTTA
>CAZANK010000187.1:0-7017 GCA_964486235.1 uncultured Prolixibacteraceae bacterium
AAGGCTTATTTTCGACCAAATGAAGTTTCATTTGCGGAATGCCGGGATATTGGTACCTGGAGAAAACGTAATCAAAGATGCGCCTGATCGACTCGTGCACCCGGGCTTCCGCGTAAATATCCATCGGATGGTTCTGCACCCAGTTAAAAGCCCTGATATCGTCAAGTCCAAAGATGTGATCGGTATGTTCATGCGTGATCAGAATCGCATCCAGCCTTCTCACCCCCACCCGCAGCATCTGCTGCCTGAAATCCGGGCCGGCATCAACAGCCAGTCTGAGAGCTCCCGCCTCGATCAGCACGGAAGCGCGCAGGCGTTTATCCTTTTCATCCCGGGAGCGGCAAACAGGACAATCGCAGGCAACGACGGGAACTCCCTGTGAAGTACCGGTTCCCAAAAATTCCAGTCTTATGTTGGCCGATTCATCCATATAATCCCGCAAAACTACGAAAAAAAGATTTTTTCATCCTGACCGGGTATTTAATTATTTTTGCAAATCGAAATGTATCGCATTGGCACAAGATCGAATCATGGCAAATCTGTATTTAATACCGGCACCCCTGGGAGACGGAGACCTCGACCGGGTTATTCCGCCCGATCACAGGAACGTGATCCGTTCCATCACGTATTTCATTGTGGAGAATATCCGGACGGCACGCCGGTTCCTGAAAAAGACAGATCAGGAGATCGACATTGACCGGCTTCATTTTTTTGAACTGAATGAACATACCAACCCCACTTCGCTTCAATCTTACCTGAACCCGGTCAGTGAAGGACATGACGTAGGTTTGATGTCAGAAGCCGGTTGTCCGGGTGTGGCCGACCCTGGTGCGGACATCGTGCGGATGGCTCATGAAAAAGGGATCAGGGTCATCCCCATGGTCGGGCCTTACGCCATTTTGCTGGCCATGATGGCATCGGGAATGAACGGACAGAATTTTGCCTTTAACGGCTACCTGCCTGTTAAAAAAGACGAAAAGGTCAGGCGGATTCAGTGGCTGGAAAAAAAAATCTGCCAGGAAAATCAAAGCCAGTTGTTCATTGAAGCGCCTTACCGGAATTTACAGTTGTTCGAAGACCTGATCGCCATCTGTCAACCACGCACCAGGCTTTGTATTGCCTGCGACCTGACCTTGGACTCCGAATTCATAAAAACCCTGCCGGTAAGCGAGTGGAAAAAAAATAAACCGGACATTCAAAAAAGGCCCGCGATCTTTGTGCTCGGGAAATAGCATAGGGCATAGGGCATGGGGTGCGCTGTACCCCTTGCCCTAAACGCCATGCTACGATATCCTCGTTTTTTTCAGCATCGCCTTGTACGCCGGAAGCAGGTTCCTGAACCGCTCCAAAACCTCTTCAAACGGAGCATTGATCTCACCCCCCGAGGCATTTCGGTGGCCACCCCCGTTGAAATTCTCAGACGCGAATTCGTTCACCGGGAAACTTCCCCGGGAGCGAAAAGAGACCTTCACATGATCTTCCTTCTCCGTAAACAGCGCGCTGAAATGAATCCCTTTGATGGAAAGCGGGTAATTCACAAATCCTTCATTATCGCCCGGCACAAAGTGATACCGCTGCTGCACTTCTCTCGAGATGAAGATCATCGCCGTATGGTATTCCGGATACACTTCCATGCTTTCGTTCAGGCAGTATCCCAGCAACCGCATCCTGTCGGCCGAATAGTTATCGTAGATCTGCCGGTGAATCTCCTCAGGATCGATCCCGTAAGTCAGCAGTTCGCTCACCGTCCGGAAGGTCTGCGGATCAGAAACGTTGTAATCGAACGATCCGGTGTCGGTCATGATGCCGCAGAAAATGGCCTCCGCAACCTGTTTATCCATGTATTTCTGATAGCCCATGGCCTTCACTACATGAAAGGCAAGTTCGGCAGTTGAAGAACACTCCGGATGCGATATCATGAATTCCGTGAACTTCTCCGGACACGGATGATGATCGATGATGATCCCCGGTCCCGGGAACTTTTCAATCCTATCTTTCATTTCACCGGCCCTTGATGGCTGACTGAAATCCATACAAATGAGCATCCCGGCCTCAGCCAGCGCCTGCCCGACTTTTTTCCGCGACGATGTCCAGATCAAAATCTCCCGGCCCCCGTCCATCCACCTCAAAAAGCCCGGAAAGTGATTTGGCGAAAGCACGACCACCTTTTTCCCGGCATTCCTTAAAATACGCGATAACCCTAATACGGAACCTATGGCATCACCATCCGCGTTGATATGAGGAACAATCGCAATCGTTTTCTCAACCTGCCCCAGCCTCTCCTTGAAAGCATTAATTATCTCTAAGTCAATCGGTTTCAAATCACTATCATTTAAAATAAGATACAAATATAAAATATACATGGTTCCTAAACGGAATTCCCTGATTTATTTTTAATTTCGCAGCCACTCATCAATCACTTTAAAAGATAAATTATGGCTGATAACCAGACATTTACGATTATTAAGCCGGATGCGGTAAAAAAGAACATGACAGGAGCGATCCTTCAAAAGATCAATGAAGCCGGTTTCGTGATTCACGCACTTCAGATGATTCAGCTTACCAGGGAACAAGCCTGTGCATTTTATGAAGTCCACAAGGAAAGGCCTTTTTACCATGAACTGACCGAATTCATGAGTTCAGGTCCGGTTGTGGCCGCCATCCTGAAAAAGGAAAATGCCGTCGAAGATTTCAGAAAACTGATCGGCGCGACAGATCCCAATGAAGCCGAAGAAGGTACCATCCGGAAACTGTTCGCAGAATCAAAAAGTAAAAATGCTGTTCACGGATCCGACAGCAACGAGAATGCTGTCCTAGAATCGGATTTCTTTTTTTCAAAAACAGCAAGAATTTGAGCGCAAAGGCATAAACACCGCGTGAATGGTGTTGCCCCGAACGGCCTTGAGACAGGAACCTTCAGAAAGGGTTCCTGTCTTGGCATAGAGCATAGGACACAGGGCATAGCGCATAGGACAGGGAGCAGGGAGATTAATGATTATAAGCTGAACTTTCGGACAGTTCATTCTGCAAACGACTTATGATTATCTGAAAACGATCTGGGTGACGATCTCCGTTCCGGCTCTCTCATTCAGCCGCTTACGGATTTCTTCCTTCATCATGAATAACTCATTCCTGACCACCGGCGAGCTGATCTTCACAAAGAGCGTCCCGTTCCTGATCCGGAGTTCCTGCGTGTAAGATGCGACCGTCTTTCCCAGCAGGCCCGTCCATGACGAAATGATATCCACCTCCGTGAGCTTGCGCTCCAGTTGATTATCCCTGACGTAATTGCGGATCAGCGCACCCAGTTTCTCGGTATTACTTTTTCTCATTACCGGCTTCTTTTACAGTTCCATGGTGAACAAGAAAGATTTTTGAACCTGCCGATACTTCATGAACAATCTGGTCCAGGTGTTCCCGGTTCGTATCGGTGATAAAGATCTGACCAAAATGGTCATCGGCAACCAATCTGACAATTTGTTTTACCCGGTGCTTATCAAGTTTATCAAACAGATCGTCGAGCAGTAAAACCGGGTTTAATCCTGACAGTTTCTTAATAAAATCGAACTGGGCAAGCCTCAGCGCCACCAGATACGTCTTTTTTTGACCCTCCGACCCCAGCTTTTTTATCGGATGATCGCCCAAATTAAAAACAATGTCATCCTTATGAATTCCTGCCGACGTGAACTGAAGCAGAAGATCTTTCTTCCTGTTTTCAGTCATCAGCACCTGCAAGTCATTTTCATAAAGCTGTGACTGGTGTTCCAGGCCTGTCTTTTCATGACTTCCCGCGATCAGCCCGTAATAAGACTGGAATACCGGCTGAAAGGCCCTAATATACTCAACCCGCTTTTCGTGAATGACCAATCCCAACCGCACCAACTGGTCATCCCAAACCTCGAGCAGGTCTTCCTTGAAAAAACGTTCACCGGCGAATTGCTTTAACAACTGGTTTCTTTGCAACAGGGCCCGGTTGTAACGGATAAGATGGTTCAGATAAACCTGATCATACTGGGAAATCAGCGAATCAACAAATTTCCGTCTTTCTTCACTTCCACCCATGATCAGGTCGGAATCGGAAGGGGTCACCATGACCAGGGGCAGCAGTCCGATATGCTCCGACAACCGGTTGTATTCCTTTTTATTTCTCTTAAAGTGTTTTCTTTGTCCCCGTTTTAAACCACAGGATATGGTTTCCACTTCGTCAAAACGCTCGTACTTTCCCTGAATCACGAAAAAGTCCTGTTGATGCGTGATATTCATCTGGTCGTTGGAATTGACAAAACTTTTGCAGAACGACAGGTAATAAATGGCATCCATCAGGTTTGTTTTTCCGGCCCCGTTATTTCCGATAAAACAATTTAAGCCAGGAGAAAATTGGGCATCAACTTCTTCCAGATTCTTAAAATTAACCAGGGATAAACTCTCAAGATACATGAATCAATTCTTTATCCTGACAAAACTAATAAAAAAAGCAGTGAGTCGGGAGTAGCGGGGAGGAAACACCGATCAGCGGGTCATGCGCGGTGAGTGGCGGGAAATGAATCATGAATTCCGAAAAATGAGCCATCGGTTTCGGGCGCGAATGGGCGAAACCGACAATCCGCTGCGCCCTGCCTACCCCTTCGTTTAAATTTTATGAAATTTATGGTTTTCATTTACTAAAAAACTCTATTTTTGCGTCACAAATCAGGAATAACCTTATTGAAATGGTAAAAGATAAAGACAAAAGAACGGAAGACAGCTTGTCGGAAGTCGAAAGTGCGTTGACCCAAACGGAACGTTTTATTGAAAAAAACCAAAAGGCATTATCCGTTGCCATCGGAGCGATTGTACTGGTTGTGGGCGGATACCTCGCCTATAAGACATTGTACATGCAGCCAAGGGAGAAGGATGCCCAGGAGCAAATGTTTATGGCCGAACAGTATTTTGAGAAAGACTCGTTCAACCTGGCCATAAACGGCGATGGCAACTATCTTGGTTTCCTGGACATTATCGACGATTACGGCAACACGACGGCAGGCAATCTGGCAAATTATTATACCGGCATTTCATACCTGCATTTGGGTCAGTATGAGGAAGCCATTGATTATCTGGACGATTTTAAGACAGAGGATCTTTTACTGGCGCCGGTCGCTGCCGGGGCAAAAGGTGACGCCTATCTTGAGCTGGATGAAACGGACAAAGCATTGGCGGCGTACAAAAAGGCCTACAGTTTTAACAATGAATTCACAACGCCGTTGTACCTGATGAAAGCAGGGAAACTGCTGGAATCGAAAGGCAACCAGGAAGAAGCCTTAAAAGTTTATGGGCAAATCAGGAAAAATTTTCCTGAGTCGAACGAAGGACGTTCGATTGACAAGTATATCGCCCGTATTGAAGGGCTTCAGAAAAAATAAATTGAATTAATGAAAATAAAGAATCCCCTCTCCAGGGGATTTTTTATTTTTAAAGAAATTTTGGAAAATGGCTACACAAAATTTATCTGTCTACGATATCAGCGCAGTCCCTTCTGCAAAAGGGATGCGCTTCGGGATTGTCATGTCCGAGTGGAATCATGAAATTACCGGCGCCCTGACCCAGGGGGCGATCAATACCCTGATCAAACATGGAGCTGCCGAAGATGATCTGATCGTCAAGCATGTGCCGGGAGCTTTTGAACTGCCTTTGGGAGGACAGTTCCTGTCCGAATACACCGACGTGGACGCCGTGATCCTGATCGGCTGTGTGATCCAGGGCGAAACGCCCCATTTCGACTATATATGTCAGGGCGTTACGCAGGGAACGGTTCGTTTAAACCTCAAGTATAACAAACCTTTCATTTTTGGCGTATTGACAACGGATAACGAACAACAGGCGCTTGACAGGGCCGGCGGCAGACTGGGAAATAAGGGAGACGAGGCAGCCGTTACCGCGATCAAAATGGCGGCCCTGCAAAAGAAAATGAAATAGCGGAGACGGGAGGTACTTGATACTTGTGTCTAAATGAAAGCAATGATTTTTGCAGCGGGGCGGGGAACGGGGTTAAAGCCGTTAACCGACGTCAAACCCAAGGCGCTGGTCGAAATTGGCGGGAAAACGCTTCTGGAAAGAGCGGTCACTTACCTGAAAAGCCACGGGATTACCAACATCACCGTGAACGTCTTTCATTATGCCGGACAAATCCGCGATTTTCTACAACAGCGCGACAATTTTGGCACCCACATGCAAGTGTCGGACGAGACCGGCATGTTGCTGGATACCGGCGGCGGTCTCCTTAAAGCCAGGGAGTTTCTGGAAGGGGAAGAACCCATCCTGCTCATCAATGTTGACATCCTGACCAACCTGGACCTTCATCACCTTTTCCAGGCCCACGCCAGGTCGGGCGCCCTGGTCAGCCTGGTCGTTCGCCGGCGTAATACGTCGCGTTACCTGCTTTTTGATCGTCACGACCAGTTGACAGGATGGAAAAACAGTCATACGGGAGAAATCAAAATGCGTCGTCCCGGAGCATCGGCCGGGACCATTCCGATGGCATTCAGCGGGATTCACTTGATTGAACCGGCTTTATTCTCCCTTGTCCGCGAATCCGGCAGGTTTTCAGTGATCGACCTGTACCTGCGGCTGTCGGCTTCTGAAAAGATCATGGCGTTTACCGACAATGGTTCAATCTGGATGGACCTCGGAAAATTTGAGGATTTCGCCAGGGCAGAAGCGTTAGTCAGACAGATTGAAGAAGAGGAATAGGGACCTTTTCAGGGCAAAAACATGCTCCTCCCGCGAAAGCCGGAGTCTTCATCCGGTGCTGACCATTCCCGCTTTCGCAAGAATGAATTCAGTCAAAAAAAGACTCCCGCCTTCCCGACGAAGGACTAATTCCGCTTTCGCAGGAACTGTCATTCAACGGAACAACTTAGTTCTGCCGGGGAACACCTGGACCACCTGTGCCGCCAGGCCCCCCCTGCCAGTTCCTCATCCGTTCGTCCCGTTCTTTGAGGTATTGCTCAAATTTCACCTTTTGCTCATCGGTCAGTAATG
>CAZANK010000188.1:0-6989 GCA_964486235.1 uncultured Prolixibacteraceae bacterium
AGGGAAAACAACGCATCATTTAACCCACGGGATGTCGAATCAATCGAAATTATCAAAGATGCAAGTGCTGCTGCGATCTACGGGGCCCAGGCTGCTGGCGGCGTTGTACTTATAACTACTAAAAAGGGCAATTATAATGAAAAAACCTCGATTGAATTCAGCGCCAATATGGGTATAAGAGATATTAGCAAATCGTATAAGATGCTTGAAACCAAAGATTATATAAGGGCCAGGCAGGGAATAGGCGAAAATTATGGTTTATGGAACAATCCGGCAGAATTACCCAATACGAATTGGTTTGATGAGTTGTTCAAATCCGGGTTGGAACAATCGTATCTGCTTTCCGCACGGGGCGGCACAAAAAATGTGAACTACTATTTGTCAGCAGGGTATGAACGGGAAGACGGGATTCAAAAAGACAACTTCTGGGAAAGGTATTCGATCCGTTTAAATAATGATTATAAATTGGGGAAGAAATTCACCCTGGGACATCAGATCTACATGGTAAGGGTTGGTCAAAACCCTGCCACACGTAATGTCCCCTGGCGCAGTATACCCTATATGGCTGTATACAACGATGACGGGACTTTTGCGAGAGTTCCTGCTGAAGTTGAATTTTCCGGCGGAAATGATGTAGCCTCACTGGCTTACTATCATTATAAAAGCAGAGACCTGTTACTGCAAGGTAATTTATATGCCGATTGGGAAATTATTGACGGACTTAATTTAAGGGTAACTGGTTCCGGTGGTTTCGCTTCCGGCTATGAAGACAAGTTTACCGAAAAAAACGAACTGACAAGGACACCAATGTCAGAATCCTATACAAAACGGTCAGATTATTCCGAATCCTACGTGCTGACTTCAGTGCTGACCTATGAAAAGGTTTTTTCAAGAGTACACAATTTTAAAGTCATGGCAGGTTATGAAATTAAGAAGTCGAACACGTCCTTCCTAGAAGCAACAGCAACCTCTTTCCCTGTTCGGGTTTCCGAATCGTTTGCTTTATCGACCAATCCAAATAAAACGGCCAGTGGATCGTTAAAGTATGGTCGTTATCTATCTCAATTTGGCCGGATAAATTATGCATTTAAAAACCGGTATTTACTAACTGCAAATATCCGTCGAGATGGCTCCCCAAAATTCGGCCCCAATAACCGCTGGGGCGTATTCCCCTCATTGTCCGCAGGCTGGAAGATCAATGAAGAGCCCTTTTTCAAAAATCTGAACTGGAAATTCATCGATGTGTTGAAACCCCGGGTTAGCTGGGGTCTATTAGGGAATGACTCTGCGATCGGCAACTTTGTCTATGAGCCTTCTTATCAGCAACTTACTCTGCACAGCTTTGATGAAGTTACGAAAATTGGAGGATTCAACACGATTAAAGTTGCGAATGCATCCATAAAATGGGAAGAAATACAAACCATTGATGCAGGTATTGATGTGGGTATGTTTAAAAACAAGTTGACTGCTTCGGTTGAATACTATAGCCGCCAAACAAAAGATATGTTGTACAACCTGACCATTCCATATGGTTCGGGTATTGGGAAAGTTGCCAAAAACCCCAGTTCAATGCCGGTCAATATCGGTCAAATATCAAACAAAGGATGGGAAATAAGCCTGTCCTACCGAAATAAAACAGGCGATCTGAATTACAGTGTTTCAGGCAACCTGTCCCATAATAAGAACAAGGTCATCGACCTTGGGTTACCTACAGCATATCTATACAGTGGCGGCGTAGACTTTATGAGTGGCCAATCACCATTCAAAACCGTTAATGGCCAACCGGTAGGACGGCTTTATGGGTTGATTGCAGAAGGAATCATCCAAGATCAACAGGAAATCGATGACCTGAATGCGAAAGCAACCCAAATTGCGGGTAAAACGACCTATTACAATAATAAATACACAGGTCCCGGGGATTTGAAATATACCGATTTAAACGGTGATGGGAAGATTTCGGATGTTGACCGTACCTTTGTTGGAAATCCCTGGCCAAAATACCAGTATGGTTTTGATATACAATTAGGGTGGAAAGGTATTGATTTCTCAGCCCAGATCGTTGGAATTGAAGGCCGCGATGTTTTTAACGGAGTTAAAACTTTCGAGCAGAGTTTTGTACAGGACTATCAGTCCACCTATTCGATCTTTAAGGCCTCCTGTTTTCTTGATAATGGCTTAACCGGTCAACCCCGCGTTGGTTTGTGGAATCCGGATAATCCAACGAAATACATTAAAGATCCGAGTGGAAACTATAAGAATTATTCATCGTATTTCGTTGAAGATGGTTCGTATCTGAAAATAAAAAACATCTCCCTGGGGTACACCATTCCCACAAACTTGCTTGAACGTTATAATATTCAAAAGCTGAGATTGTATTTGAGTGGCCAGAATTTATTCACTTTCACCAAATTTACCGGATTAGACCCTGAATTCTCAAATGATGTCAAAAACCATGGATTGTATACATACACCACGTATCCTCAAACGAAATTGATTTCATTAGGTATGGAATTAAATTTTTAATTACCAAAAGTTTAATGTTTAAAATAATTGATTATGAAAATTACAAATAAACCCATTTATAAGGTTCTGTTTGTTGCTTTATCACTGAACTTATTGAGTTGCAGCGATTCTTTCCTGGAAATTAGCGACACAGAGTCTATATCGCCCGGAAATTTTCCGAAATCACTTTCTGATCTCGAGCTAATACTGTCATCCGTATATGCGGTTCAGCACGAAGTAGGTTTTATGGGTCAGTATTATCCCAGCGCCTCCATTTATTGTTTGGATCACACCATTGATTTACAATGGCGTCAAGATGAAAAATGGGTTGGGATTTGTATTGGAAGTTCTCCGGTAGGATATGGAAAAACCACTACAGAATGGAGAGATATCAACAGGGGTATCTACTTTGCAAATACAGCTTTGGAAGCTGTTAGCGATTTCAGGTCTATCGCGAAAATAGAACAAAAACAAGCCATTGATCATATTGAAGGGCAAATACTCTTTCTGCGTGGATTTTACATGTGGCACCTTCAGGTTTTATACGGTCAACCCGATTTGGATGGATTGGGTATTCCTGTCGTAAAATCGGTACCTAAGACACTGGAAAGTATGTCTGTCCCCAGAGAATCTACGAAAGACAGTTATCAGGCTATGATTGGCGATTTTAAAAAAGCGGCAGATTTGTTAAAAGGTCAAACCGACAATCATAAAGCAACAGAATGGTCGGCAAAAGCGGCTTTGGCGAAAACCTACCTTTTTGCTGAGAAACCGGATAGTGCAAAAATTTACCTGGAAGATTGTATCCATAACAGTGGTAAATCGCTGGTATCTTTTAGTTTCTATAAAAACATGTATAATGGGGACATCCAATATGAATACAACTCAGAATCTTTTTATGAAGTTGGCAATTTGGCTGAACCTGATAAACCAGCCTCCTGGCCAATGGGGTCTTCGATTCCAAATACCGGTTCTGAAAATTCACTATTATTTACTCCGTTTTATGTTAACTCCGAAGGGGAACGAAGAGAAATGGGTTATAGTAACGAATATATGCACGACAGAAATCTGAATCGCTTTGGATATCATGATGCCACGCTGTTGACTCAAATTGAACAAATAAATGGCACATGGACAATGAAGGACAGTTATGTTGACCAACAAAATGAGCGCCGTTCTCAAGTTGGCAAGCAAGCCGATGGCCCTGATCCCAGGCTTTATGTTTGTTCATTGCAGCCTATGTTTGATGAAGTAACCGTTCACGGGGAAAAATACAAAGCAGCCCAGGCTGAATTTGGGAAATGGTATACCCTCGATCCGGCAACTGGCCTTGATCCAACTACTTTTTATGGTTGGGCATTACGCAAATATCAGTACCTGGATGGAGAATTTGCAGAAATACAACAAATTGGAGGGGCAAATTTCTATTTTATCCGACTAGCCGACATTTACCTGATGTATGCGGAGATTTCAAAAGATTCAAACCCCACGCTGGCACTTGAATACATCAACAAAGTACATCGACGCGCTTATGGATATGATCCCGGCACCCCCTCCCCTGTGGATTATACAAGCCTTACAGATCGGACAAAAGCCCCGCTTGACGATCATTTAGCAAATAATCCGTTGCTTTACGAACGCTGGGCTGAATTTTTTGGCGAATTTAAATGGTGGGAAGATGTACGCAGATTCAGAATTGGCCCTCAGGAAACTGACTTTTATCAAACAGTTGCTGCCGGCAGGGCTATTGTATGGAGAGATGAACATTATGCATTTCCTATCCCAACGGCGGAATTGGAATCAAACACGAATCCGGGCATGGTACAAAACCCGGGATATTAAAATTTGATGTTGATAGTTATGGGTCATGAATATTTGCAATATTTATGACCCATTCTTATTCATCAAAGAGATGTAATTAAGTACGAAAATTGCAGGAACTTAGATTGGAAAAAAACATATGAAGTTAATACGTAAATTGCAGAAGCTTCAATTGGAAAAATGAAACCTTAAAAACCTAAAATGAAAAAATGAAACGACTCCTTTACATTCTTTTGCTAATGGCATGGGCCACCGCACAGGGGCAAGCCGTTTTCCCGCTAAAAATCAGTGGGAACAAACGCTATTTTGTGACCCAGCAAGGGAAACCTTATCTATACCATGCGGATACAGGTTGGGGGATTTTCACCAAACTCACGGCCAAAGAAGCAGTGGAGTACCTGTCATTCCGGAAATCACAGGGGTTTAACACCATCCATGCAATGATTGCTTTTGCGCCCGGGGAAGTCAACCGGTATGGGCAACAGGCGTTTGATAACAGCGTCGATTTTTCCCGGCCCAATGAGGCTTACCACGACCATGTTGCTGAAATTATAAATAAGGCCGACTCGCTGGGCCTGCTTATCGTGATGTCCCAGCCATGGGTCGGATGGAGCCGTGAAGGTTTTGGCGTTTCCCCTGAAAATGCCATCCAACGAAACGGGGCGGAGAAAAACCGCATGTACGGGCAATACCTTGGAAAAAAATTTGCCGGGTTCAAAAACCTGTTTTGGATCATGGGCGGGGACAACGATCCAAAGAGGGACAGGAAATGCCTTATAGCCCTTGCCGAAGGCCTCTATTCAACCGCACCGGAACATCAACGGATGACCTACCATGCTTCAGCGACCCATTCAAGCACCGATTTGTTCCAATATGCGCCCTGGCTGGGTTTTAGTTTCATTTATACTTACTGGCGGGAAAAACCCAACGCTTCTGCCGATTTAATGCCCCATGTTTATGAAGAAGCGCTAAATGAATGGTCCAAATCAGACATTATGCCATTTGTCCTGGGAGAATCCCAGTACGAGGGGGGTGGCTTGATAGGCAATGATATGGGAAACCCTCAAATTGTGCGGAGGCAGGCCTGGTGGACAATGCTGTGCGGGGGGGCAGGCCATGCGTATGGTTCAGACCTTTATTTTTTCCCTTCCAACTGGAGGGAAATCATGCACTATCCCGGGGCATACCAGATGGGGTATTTGAAAGAATTCTTTGAACAAATCCCCTGGTGGACATTGGTCCCCGATGTCCACCACCATGCTGTCGTATCCGGTTATGGAGACTGGTCAAAATCAAATTATGTGGCCACGGCAGTCAGTAAGGACAAAAAGTTAATGGTATCCTATATTCCTGAAATCCGGCCTGTATCTGTCGATTTCGGGTCCCTGTCAGGAAATAATTTTAAATGCACCTGGTACAATCCCGCTACCGGAAAGAAAGGGAAAGAATTCAGCGTAAACACAAAGGCCGTCAAAAAAATTGGGCCTGCTTATGGTGAAGACTGGGTGCTGATGATCCAGGGGGATTAGGGAAGCCTGTGCCGTTCATCTTAAATATTTAAGTGTAAAAATCAGGTCGTCATGAGAAATAATGTGAATATTACAATCTCATTGATATGTAAGAGATTGTGTGTGTCTTTAATGATCTCGGCCATTACTTTAACGGCCTTCCAGAAAGCAGTTGTTGCCCAAAATAAAATAAACAGCCCTTTAAGTGTTTCCAAAGCTAATCCAGGATATTTTGCCGATGCCAATGGAAATATCGTTTACCTGACCGGTTCTCATACCTGGGCAACCCTGGTGGACATAAGCCCCTCTGATCCGCCGGCATCCATTGATTTTAATGTTTACCTGGATTGGATGCAGCAATACAATCATAATTTTCTTCGGCTCTGGACGATAGAATTACTGAGATGGCATTCCACCAATCTGGGCAAAACGTTTACGATTTACCCCCACCCCTGGAAAAGGACCGGCCCCGGACTTGCGTTTGACGGTAAACCCAAGTTCAATCTCGATGAATTCGATGAGGAGTATTTTACCCGTTTAAAAACCAGGCTGTACCGCGCAAAGAAACGTGGGATTTATGTTTCTGTTATGCTTTTTGAAGGATTTGAAATGCAGTTTGCCAAAGATGCCTGGAAGAACCATCCGTTCCATCCCGGCAATAACATAAACAGCATAAATGCCGATCTTGACGGGGATGGTAATGGCCTCGAATTATATACCTTATCAAGCCCCGAAGCTTTGACTGTCCAGGAAAAATACGTGAGCCACGTTATTGATGTCCTCAACGATTTTGACAATTTGCTGTATGAGATTTCCAATGAAACCCATCCTGCTTCTACTCAATGGCAGTACCACCTGATCAACCTGATCCATGAATATGAAAAAACGAAGCCAAAGCAACATCCTGTCGGAATGACCTTTCAATACAAGGGCGGCAGTAACGATAACTTGTTTGCCAGCCCTGCCGAGTGGATTTCGACAACTTCTCCGGCAGGAGTATTCAACAATCTGCCAGTTTCTGATGGCGATAAGGTCATTATTTATGATACAGACCATCTTTGGGGAATCGGGGGAAACGGACCGTGGGTATGGAAAACTTTTCTCCGGGGAATGTACCCGATCTTTATGGACCCGTATGATGGGGGATTTTCGGGCAGG
>CAZANK010000189.1:0-4204 GCA_964486235.1 uncultured Prolixibacteraceae bacterium
TCAGGAACGGCAAACTGCCAAAGAAAGAGAAGATGATCCACACCAGGCTGACAATCAGAAATCCGTCATTTTTGCTGATGGTTTTGCCGGCTTTTCTGGTCAGGGACACCGCAATTCCACCGGTAACCATACAAACGGAAGCGGTTTGCAGGAGCGTCATCCCATCGGGCCCATGGTAAAGAAATGCCACGGCCATGGCAACCAGCATGGAAAAGCCTTCAATGATCAGTAAGAAACCAAGGATTTTGAGGATTAGCCTGACGTTGAACATAGCCTGGAATCAGAGAAACTATTTAAAGTATTTTTCCAGTTTTCGTATCGCTGAGGGAAGTGCGAAAACAACAACTTTATCCCCCGGCTGAATCAGTGTATCGCCCTTGGCGATATAGGCATTCGTTCCGCGGATGATTCCCCCGATGGTGATATCGGTTGGAAGGGACAAATCGCGTAGTGTCATATTGGTGATTTTTGACCCTTCTTTTGCAATGAATTCAAACACTTCCGCATCGGATGCCGTCAGACATTTTGCCTGCGCCACTTCGGCTCCCAGCGTGTATTTGTAAATGTAACTTGCCGCGATCAGTTTCTTGTTAATGAGGCTGCCAATGTCCATGCTTTCGGCGATCCCCATGAAATCGATATTTTCGACTTCGGCAACGGTGCGCTTGATCCCGAGTTTTTTGGCCATGTGACAGGAAAGAATGTTGGTTTCGGAATTGCCGGTGACGGCGACAAAAGCATCCATCCTTTCGATCCGCTCTTCTTTCAGCAGGTCCAGGTTTCTTCCGTCGCCATTGATGACCAGGACATTCTCAAACCGGTCGGCAATTTCCTGACTACGGGCCTTGTCCGACTCGATGACCTTGATGTTATAATGGTCGCCCAGACGCTCAATGGTCTTCTGTGCGATCCGGCTTCCACCGAGGATCATAATGTTGCGCACCGGAAAAATTTCTTTTCCCGTCAGTTCAAAAATCCTGTTCTGGTAAGCCCGGGTTGCAAAGAAAAAGACAATGTCACCATTCCTGACATAATCCTTGCCATGCGGAATAATTGTCGAACTGGCACGGTTAATGGCGACTGCCCGCAACTCCGTTTCAATTTGAGCGAGTTCCTCAAATTGTTTGTTCAGGATGGGGGCATTTTCACGGATTTTGATCCCCATCAGGATGAGTTTGCCGCCTGAAAATTCGATCAACTGGCGGGTGCCCACCTGCTTAACCGACGAGGCGATTTCCTTGCCGGCCAGGCTCTCCGGGTAAATCAGTTCATCGACGCCCAGATTCCGGAGCTTTTCCTTGCATTTGTCGAGCAGGTATTCGCCGTTGTTGATCCGTGCAACCGTTCGTAACGCGCCCAGATCTCTTGCCAGAATACAAGCCATGATGTTCCGTTCTTCGTAGGGCGTTACCGCGATGAACAGGTCTGCTTTGGAAATGCCTGTTTCCTTGAGGTCCCGGAATGAAGTGGCATAACCGGTAACTGTTAATAGGTCCACCTGACCTGTCAGTTTCCGAAGTTTTTCGGTATCATCATCCATTAAAACGATGTCGTGGTCTTCGTTACTCAGCATTTTAGCCAGATGCGTACCGACTTCTCCCGCTCCAACAATAACAACCCTCATCCTGTCCTGTCTGTCAATAGAAGTTAAAAGAAACAAAGTAAAGGATAAAAACAACAAAATCCATGTGAATTTTTCTTTTTTTGATGCTTTGGAGAACGGCTTCATTTACCGTTAACAGACGTTGCTTTTACGCGAAACCGGTGCCTTTTTTTTGCGTTTCAGTCGGTCTCCAGATACACGTTGCCCTGCCCGGTCTGCTTCAAATTCAGGAGTCCAAACCTGACGCTCCGTGTATCCCCGCCGGGAAACCTGACCGGGCCTTTTTTTGACAGGATCAGTGACTTGCCGGCAAACTGGATAACGGGCGGTTGAATGATCAAATCCCGGAATCTTTTTTGATGGGACGATGTGCGGTGAATGATGAGGGGCTCCTTCAGCTTGAGTTTCAAGACGACGTTCTGGTAAAGAACCGGATCAGGGGGGATTTCCGAGTCTGTGACCAGGTAGTTTTCTCTTCCGTTGATCAGGTGGATCAGCGTTTCATCCGAGCGGTAAACAATGAGCTTTTGTTGACCCCAAAGACTGATCTTTTGGACCAGTCCGTCAAGCTGGAAGAGGGCGATGACAACCAATCCGGCAAAAAGGAAGGCATGTTTCCGGTAAACCATGAAGAATATGATCAGGCCAAGCAGCAGGAAAAGGCAGGCCAACTGAACAAGTGAAAGCGAAAGGTCTTCGATGACGGCAAACGGAAGTTCTCCGATTCTTTTTAGCAGAAAGAGCGTAAGATCGGTTATCCTGCTTAAGAATTGTGCGACGGGCAATGCCAGGTTTTGGAGCGGACAAAGCAGGAAGAAGATGGCTGTCAGCGCTAAAATCAGGTATCCGGCCGGGACCACGACAAAATTGCTGAGGCAGGCGTAAACCGGGAATTGGTGGAAATAGTAAATGGAAAGGGCGAAGGTGCCGATCTGCGCCGCGATGGAGACGCAGCACAGTTGCCATGCGCGGTTCAGCAGCCAGTTCTTCGTTTTCAGGGGCTGAATGAGTTTTGGGTAAAAGAAGACAATGCTGATCACCGCGGCGTAAGAAAGCTGAAAGCCAACATCAAGAACCTGACTGGGGTTAAACAGGAGCTGAAAAAAAGCGGAAGCCGAGATGGAGTTGTAGATTGATGCCGGCCTGTTTAAGGTGTTGCCAACCAGGATAAACGAAAACATGACCGCAGCGCGCTGCACGGGAGGCGAAAATCCGGTGAGCATGGCGTATCCCCAAAGCCCGGAAAGCATGATCAACAAATAGGATGAACGACCGGAACGGAAGCGTTTCAGAAACGAAAACAGCCGGTTGAGAAAGAGAAAGATCATCGCAACATGGAGTCCTGATACAGCAAGAATGTGCATGGCGCCGGTCGAGATGAAATACGATCGTATTTCCCGGGTCAGTTCGTCGCGGTAACCCAGCGCAAGTGCCGACACAACCTGAAACGCCTGTTCGCTGGCCAGCTTGCTTTTTAATTCGGACACGAGCTTTTTCTGCAATCTTTTAAACGTCATGGAAAGCGACGGATTATCTTCCTGACGGATGAGGTAACCTGGGGAAGCGAGATAGGTACGAAGCCGGATACCTTTTCGTTCCATATACTTCCGGTAGTCGAATTCATAGGGGTTTCCCGGGTTTTGGATGCCGCTGATGGCCGACCGGGCGACAATGTGGTCCCCGGGCCGGAGCCGCATCGCCTTGTCGTCTTTTTGCAGGTAGACAAGCAGCTTCTGGTTTCTGATTTGAAAGGGACCGGACTGACGGATCCTGACGACGGTTTGCCAGGAACGGGCCTTTTCAATCGGATTGTTCAGCACCACCGCCTCGAAGTTCTGTCTTCCATCGTTTGCGGCGGTGAAGGAAGAGGGGTTGTACCGGGCATTCAGAAAAGCAATGGCGACGATCAGCAGGCTCAGGATCGCCGAGTGCACCAGGTCAAAGGGATATTTTTTCTCCCGGAACAACCTGATCATCCACAGGGTGAGGATCAGGAGAAAACCCCAAAGCAGGAATCCTGCGTCCGGGAAAAAGCCGGCGATACCTGTTCCGGCTAACTGAAAGCCCAATATCCTGACGAATGGATAACATCGAAAAAACTTCATCTGTCTTGTAGTTACCTGCGAACCGAAAATGAGATGTCCCGGCAAGGCGGAACATCCCGCGATTCTTTTTGTGCAGGTGTTACGAGTTCGCGGTCAAGACGTTTCCTTTTCCGCGAAGGACTTGATGAACAAGCAGTATCTTTTGATGAAACAACGTTCACGGATGCACGAAGCATAGCCGGTTCGGGTTCAGACGACGCTGTTTTGTCTTTTCCCGGGAAGGACAATCTTGTATGATGTCTTTACCTTGCCTTTGGAAATCGCCGAGAGTTTGCTCTTTAAGAGCCGTCTTTTTAAGGGTGAAAGGTGGTCGGTAAGGAGGACGCCTTCCAGATGGTCGTATTCGTGCTGTATCACGCGGGCGGCAAATCCACCGTATTCATCAAGGTGTTCTTCCAGGTTTCCGTCCAGGTATTTTATCTTCAGGGATGACGGGCGTGAAATGTCTTCATGGATGTCGGGCTGTCCGGTGACGAGGGGATCTTCGGGGGAGAAG
>CAZANK010000189.1:4214-6964 GCA_964486235.1 uncultured Prolixibacteraceae bacterium
ATGTCGGGCAAACTTATACATCCTTCATTCACAATGCAATGATCCCCGTGCCGTTCCAGTATTTCAGGATTAATGAATGCTTTTTTGAAATCCTTGAGCTCGGGTTCTTCATCCGCGTTTACCGAAGCATCAATCACAAAAATCCGTAACGATTTACCGATCTGAGGTGCGGCGAGACCGACACCGTCAGAATGATACATGGTCTCAAACAGGTCGTCAATCAGTTCCTTTAATCCTTCAAAGTCTTTCCCGACGGGTTCCGCGGTTTCTCGCAGCACCGGATCGCCATAAACTACGATTGGGTATATCATCTTAAATACTTTTGCTGTTCCATATACGACTGAAGCATAATCGTGGCGCTCACCGCATCAATCGTTTCTTTGTTCTGCCGCGCTTTTTTTTTCAGTCCGGCGTCGATCATGGTTTGAAATGCCATTTTTGATGTGAACCGTTCGTCGACCAGTTCAACCGGCATTTCCGGGTATAAGTTCCGGAAGCGGTTCAAAAACGGATCAATATACTGAACGGCTGAAGATGGTGCATTGTTCATTTGACGCGGATATCCAATCACGACGCGCTCCACCTGTTCTTTCTGAAAATAGCTTTTCAGAAAATCCCAAATCGCATGGGCAGGCACCGTCGCCAGCCTGTTGGCAATGATCTTTTGCGGGTCGGTTACGGCCAGTCCGACACGTTTTTGTCCATAATCAATTGCCAATATCCTTCCCGCCACAATGAAATTTTTTTGCAAAATTAACATTCTGTCGTCACCTGGCAATCCAGATTGCTGATTTTTGTTTTTTTGAGAACGATTTGTAATGGCATTAAAAAAAGGGGTCGCTTTGTGACCCCTTTTTGTTTCGTGAACCGGCAGGTTATTCGCTGATTGCTTTCCGGTTTTTCCCGGGAAAACCTTTTATGCCGGCAAAGGCAGCACGCTTACGCGTTCACGGAGTTTTTGATATGCGCCTGCGCGGCAGCCACGCGGGCAATAGGCACCCGGTAGGGTGAGCAACTTACATAATCAAGGCCTACGCTCTCAAAAAATTCCACGGAACTGGGTTCTCCCCCGTGTTCCCCGCAGATGCCGATTTTCAATTGAGGTTTGGCCGAGCGTCCCTTCTCAACACCCATTCTCACAAGCTGGCCGACACCATTTCGGTCGAGAACCTGGAACGGGTCTTGCTTTAAAATCCCGTTACTCAGGTAGTCGGGAAGGAATTTCCCTGCGTCGTCGCGGGAGTATCCCAGCGTCATCTGGGTGAGGTCGTTTGTTCCGAACGAGAAGAAGTCGGCTTCTGTCGCAATGTGGTCGGCCGTTAACGCTGCACGCGGAATCTCGATCATGGTCCCAAGCAGATAATCGATTCGTTGATTTCTTTCCCGGAATACCTTCTCGGCCGTTGTCCTGATTACCTCTGCCTGGTTGCGCAGTTCAGCAATCGTGCCGACAAGGGGTACCATAATTTCGGGACGGGCATCAATCCCCCTGGCCTTCAGATTCAACGCGGCTTCGATGATGGCCCGGGTTTGCATGGCTGTAATCTCGGGATAGCTGATCCCCAGGCGGCAACCGCGGTGTCCCAGCATGGGATTGAATTCTTCGAGTTCGGCGATTTTGATCTTCACCATCTCGAGCGAGATGCCCATTTCGCGGGCCAGTTCTTTTTGGGTTGCCTGCTGGTGAGGGACAAACTCATGCAGGGGCGGGTCAAGCAGGCGGACCGTTACGCCGTAACCTTCCATCGCTTCAAAAATTCCTTCAAAGTCACTCCTCTGGTAAGGCAGTAGTTTTTCCAGCGCCTTTTCCCGGTCGCTTTTCGTGGAAGAAAGGATCATCTCGCGCATGGCCTTGATCCGTTCGCCTTCAAAAAACATGTGCTCCGTGCGGCAGAGTCCGATCCCTTTGGCTCCGAATTCCCGTGCTGTTTTCGCGTCGTTGGGCGTGTCGGCATTGGTGCGGACCGACATCCGGGTAAATTTGTCGGCCAGTGTCATGATTTTGCCAAAGTCGCCTCCCAGGTCCGGGGTTTTGGTCTGGACCTTGCCTTCATAGACTTCACCGGTCGATCCGTTCAGGGAAATCCATTCCCCTTCATGGAATGTTTTTCCGTTTACGTTCATAACCCTTGCCTTGTAGTCGATTTTGATGGCTCCCGCTCCCGACACGCAGCATTTGCCCATTCCTCTGGCGACCACGGCGGCGTGAGAAGTCATTCCTCCCCGGGCGGTAAGGATGCCGCGTGCGATGTTCATCCCTTCCAGGTCTTCGGGCGAGGTTTCGATACGCACAAGAATGGTGTTCTCATAGTTGCTGGCTTCGTCAGCAAAAAAGATGATCTGTCCGGTAGCTGCCCCCGGTGATGCCGGAAGCCCCTTGGCCAGTACCGTGGCATTTTTCATGGCCTGAGGGGCAAACACGGGGTGGAGTAACTCGTCCAGCTTGTTGGGTTCGATGCGGAGCAAGACTGTTTTTTCGTCGATGATTTCCTGTTCCAGCATGTCAACAGCAATTCTTACCATGGCGGCCCCTGTCCGTTTCCCGTTCCTGGTTTGTAAGAGCCACAATTTTCCTTCCTGGATGGTGAATTCCAGATCCTGCATGTCCTTGTAATGCGCTTCCAGTTTTTCCTGAACCGTCATCAGTTCTTTAAACAGCGAAGGCATGGTCTCTTCAAGCGACGGATAACTGGTTTTCCTTTCCTCTTCCGAAACCCCTGTCAGCCTGGACCAGCGCCTGCTTCCTTCAA
>CAZANK010000190.1:0-6961 GCA_964486235.1 uncultured Prolixibacteraceae bacterium
CAGCGGGGATGCTTTTTGCACGCTGATCGATGACACGGAGTTCGAGGTTGAATTCAGTCTGGTTGAAAATGAGATCGCTGCCATATCACAGGGCGATGAAGTGCAGGTGGTCCCGTTCTCGGACAGCAGCAAAAGTTACAAGGGAAGAATTACCGGGATCAATCCCCTGATCGATGAGAACGGGCTGATCCTGGTCAGGGCGCAGGTAAAGAATCAGGGAGGACTGATCGAAGGGATGAATGTGAAGGTCCTGGTTGAAAAGGAAATCCCCGGACAAATGGTGGTTCCCAAGTCGGCCGTTGTGCTCAGGCAAAACCAGGAAGTCCTGTTTAAATGTATCCGCGACAGTATTGCTTTCTGGACCTACGTGCAGACGATTGCTGAAAACAGTACTTCCTATTCGGTCATGGCACACCCGGACAAAGGCGGGACCCTTGAACCCGGAGATACGGTCATCATCTCCGGGAACCTGAACCTGGCGCACGAAAGCGAAGTGGTGATTCAATAGTTACAGGGTACAAGTTACAAGTTACAAGTTGCAGGTTACAGGTTACAGGTTACAGGTTACAGGTTACAGGTTACAGGTTACAGGTTTCAGGTTTTTTAAATATCAACTTATGAGCACAATAAAACGTTTTGAGGATATTGAAATATGGCAGTTGGCAAGGGAGATATGTAAAGATATTTTTACACTTACTCAAAAAGAACAATTCAGAAAAGATTACTCATTGGCCGATCAAATCAAAAGATCTTCAGGGTCGGCAATGGACAATATCGCAGAAGGATACGAGAGAGATGGCAACAAAGATTTCAATAACTTTTTGACAATTTCCAAAGGATCAATTGGAGAGACACGCTCCCAATTATACAGGGCAATGGATTTTCAATATATTGGGGAAAATGAATTTGAGTATATGTATGAAAAATGTCTAAAGTTAAGCCGACAATTACAGCGATTTTCCCAATACTTAAAGAATTCTCCTGTGAAAGGTCGCAAATTTTCGTAATAACTTGTAACCTGAAACCTGAAATCTGAAACAATTTTTCGCCATGGTAGAATTCCTGATCAAACGTCCGATCGCTGTGACCATGACCTTCATTGCTATCCTGGTGCTGGGGGTCTTTGCCATGAAATTTATCCCGGTGTCGCTGATGCCCGACATCGATATCCCGGAGATCACCGTACAGGTGAGCGTGGCCAACACCCCGGCGCGGGAACTGGAGAACACGGTCGTGCAGCCCATCCGGCGCCAACTGATGCAGGTAGCGCACCTGGCCGATATCACCAGCGAAACCCGCAATGAAACGGCGGTGATCCGCCTGGAGTTTGACTACGGCGCCGATATCGACTTTGCCTTTATCGAGGTGAATGAAAAGATCGACCGGGCCATGAATTACCTTCCACGGGAGATCACACGGCCCAAAGTGATCAAGGCCAATGCCACGGATATCCCGGTGTTCTACCTGAACCTGACCACAAAGGAAGGCGCGAAGATTGAAACTGAACGCGAAGGCGCAAAAACGCCAGGAAATGATCAGGAAACTGAACGCGAAGATGCGAAGGCACAAAGGAATGAACTTTATCCGGTGTCGCAGGAGTTCGTGGAACTGAGCCGGTTTTCTTCGAACGTGATCCGCAAACGCATTGAACAACTGCCGGAAGTGGCGATGGTCGACTTAAGCGGGCTGGTCAGCCCCGAACTGCTGGTCCTGCCTGATAACCGCAGGCTGGAATCGCTGGGGATCACCCAGGAGAAGCTGGAAACCCTGGTTGAAAACAGCAACATCCGCCTGGGCAACCTGTTGATCCGCGACGGGCAGTACCAGTACAACATCCGGTTTTCATCCACCCTGCAGGACAAACAGGATATTGAGGACATCCGGTTCAAGGTGAACGACCGCCTGCTGCAGTTAAAGGATGTGGCCCGGGTTATTGAACATCCGCAAAAACAAAAAGGGAAAGTGCTGCACAACGGGCAGGATGCCGTTACCATTGCCGTGATCAAGCAAAGCGATGCGCAGATGTCGGTTTTAAAGGAGAAACTAAATGACCTGGTGTCTCATTTTGAAAAGGATTACCCCGGTATCCGTTTTGATATCACCCGCAACCAGACCCAACTTCTGGATTATTCGATCCGAAACCTGCGGCAGAACCTCCTGCAGGGGGCGCTCCTGGCTTTCATCGTGATGTTTTTCTTTTTGAAGGACTATAAAGCGCCGCTTCTGATCGGGATCACGATCCCGACGGCGCTGATCATCTCGATGCTGTTCTTTTACCTTTTGGGCATTTCGGTCAACATCATCTCCCTGGCCGGGATTATCCTGGGAGTGGGGATGATGACCGACAATTCGATCGTGGTGATCGACAACATCACCCAGCACCGGGAAAGGAACAAGAGGGAGAACGGAGACCGGGGACCGGAGACCGGAAAAGAAGAAAGGAAAACGGAGACCGGGGACGGGAGAACGGAGGAGTCAAAGGCGATGCAAACTGAGAAAGGAATGAATGCACAAGCCGGTACCCTGGCGTTGATCAGGGCCTGCGTGACGGGCACCAACGAAGTATTCAGTCCGCTGTTGAGCGCGATGTTTACCACCTGTGCCGTTTACATTCCCCTGGTCTTTATCAGCGGGATCACCGGGGCCATGTTTTATGACCAGGCGGTTGCCGTGACCGTCGGACAACTGGCTTCCCTGGCTGTGGCCGTTACCCTGATCCCGGTTTATTACCGGCTGCTGTACAAAAAAGAAGGAACCAGCCGGGTCAACCGCTTTTTGGAACGGCTCAGCTCGGTGAACTATGAAAAAGCATACATGAAAGGCTTTAAGTTTGTGATGCGCCACCAGGTACTTTCCTGGGCATTGACAGGAGTTCTTCTGGCCGGGGCCGCAGGCTTGTTCCTGGTCATGGAAAAAACCAAACTTCCGCCCCTTACCAGGGATGAGATCCTGCTGAATATTGACTGGAATGAACGGGTCCATATCGACGGGAATAAGGAAAGGACCCTGGCACTGGCAGCCTGCCTGGACAGTTTTCTTTCGGAGCATACCTGCCTGATCGGGGAACAGCAGTTCATGATGGACAAAGGCAGCTCGGCCACCTCTTCGGAAGTTGTGATCTACCTGAAAACAAACCGCCCGGACGACCTTCAGCCGGCCATCCGGAAAGCCGGGGCATACCTTCATGCACATTACCCGCAAAGTTTGTTTGGCTTTATTGAAGCCGGCAATATCTTCAACATGATCTTTTCGGACAGGGAGAAGCCGCTGGTTGCACGCCTTCGGGCCGTGGAAGACTACGGGCCAAACCGGATCGGCTTCCTGGAAAAGGTCCTGACAAAAATCCTGTCAGCCTTTCCCGGTCAGGCCATCGGGCCGCCTGCGCTTTACGAATACACAGTGCTGCATACAGACCCGGCAAGGCTGCTGCTGTACGATGTGACCTTCAGCGCTGTTTACAGCAAGCTCAAAAGCGCTTTTAATGAAAACCAGTTGTTGCTGCTGACCGACAACCAGGATTTTGTCCCGGTCATTTTGGGAGACCAGTCCAAAACGATCGGGGAGATCATTGGCGGGTTGTTTGTTGCGAACAGCCGCGGTGAGTTGATCCCGGTCAGGAACCTGGTAACGGAGAGCAAGGGGGAGGGACTGAAAACCATTATGGCCGGCAAGGAAGGGGAATATTACCCGGTTGCGCTCGACGTGGAAGGCAGAAAGGCAGACGAAGCGATGAAGACGGTAAGGGGTGTAATCAGCGATGACCGCAGTTATGAAGCCACCTTTACGGGCAGTATCCTGTCCAACAGGGAGCTTGTAAAAGAGCTGTCATTGATTTTCCTGATCTCGCTGGCCCTGCTCTTTTTCATCCTGGCTTCCCAGTTCGAGTCCCTGACCCTTCCGCTGATCGTGCTGATGGAGATCCCGGTCGATGTATTCGGTGCTTTATTGATGCTGAAACTCGGAGGGGAGGGCATAAACCTGATGTCGATGATCGGGATGGTCGTGATGACCGGGATCATCATCAATGACTCGATCCTGAAAGTGGATACGATGAACCAGTTGGTCAAAGAGGGATACCCGCTTGTAAGGGCTGTTGCCGAAGCGGGACACAGGCGATTAAAGCCGATTCTGATGACCAGCCTGACCTCGGTGCTGGCCCTGGTGCCCCTGCTGTTTACCAGCGATCTGGGCTCTGAGCTTCAAAAACCGCTGGCCCTGGCCGTGATCGGCGGGATGACCCTGGGAACTTTGGTAAGCCTGTTTTTGGTGCCGCTGGCGTATTATTATCTGAAAAAGTCGTAAGTCGCGAGAAAGAAACAGACACAAGTGTCAAGTATCAAGGCACAAGAAAAAAAAGTCGTAAGACAAAAGACGGAAACCGGAGACCGGAAACCGGAGACCGGAGACCGGAAGAACAATAGTAACAATAGTAACAACAGAAACGGCGTAGCCAACCACTCAAACCTGAAACTTGAAACCCTCGAATCCATACCGTCTGTCTTCGTTTTCCGTGATCGTAGTGTTCGTGCTGCTGGTCATCACGGGAGCGGGGTTGATGCCGCTCTTGAACGTGCAGCTCAGCCCCTCTCGCTCATTGCCCCGGCTGTCGGTCAGCTACAATTGGCCCGACGCCTCGGCCAGGGTGATCGAGCAGGAAGTGACCTCCAAACTGGAAGGCCTTTTCAGTTCGGTGAAAGGGATTAAGGAAGTGTCGTCGGTTTCCTCCAAAGGTTCCGGCCGGATCAACCTCTCGTTCAAGAAAACAGTGAACCTGGATGCTGTACGCTTTGAGGTCGCTTCGCTGATCCGCCAGGCTTACCCGGAACTGCCCGTTCAGGTCTCCTTCCCGGAGCTTTCGATGAGCACCGGCGGGCAGAACGCCGAACCGGTGATGACCTACACGCTCAATGCCGGCGCCAGCCCGTATTTCATCCAGAAATATGCCGAAAACCACCTGGTGCCGCCCTTGTCTGTCCTGCCCGGGGTGAGCGGTGTGAAAGTTTACGGCTCCACCCCGTTTGAGTGGGCGGTCACCTTTCACAGCGACCGGACCCAAACCCTGGGCATCAGCTCCCGGGAAATCGCCCAAAGCATCCAAAGTTATTTTGCAAAGGAATACCTCGGACAGGGACCGGTATCCAGTATTGACGAAAAAAGCAGGACCATTACCGGTATCTACCTGGAAAACGGGTCCACGGACAGTATTGACTGGCAAAACATCCCCGTTAAAAAGACCGGTACCCGGATCATCCGCCTTGGCAACCTGGCCACGGTAAAGTACCGGGAGCAGGAGCCTTCATCTTACTTCCGGATCAACGGGCTGAACACGATCAACCTGGTCATTTACCCCGAAGATGACGTGAACAACCTGGAAGTGGCAAAATCGGTAAAAGGGACCACAGCAGGACTTCAATCCGCACTGCCGGCGGGCTATTCGCTGCTGCTGGCCAGTGACTCGACCGAATATATCCGTAGCGAACTGGATAAAGTCTTCATCCGGACAATTTTCTCGCTGGGCATCCTGCTTTTGTTTGTCCTCCTGATCAGCCGCCAACTGAAATACCTGCTGCTGATCACGATCAGCATCCTGGGTAACCTGATCGTGGCCTGCATCTTTTATTATTTCCTGCATATTGAAATCCACCTGTATACCCTGGCCGGGATCACGATCTCCTTCGGGATGATCATCGACAACAGCATCATCATGATCGACCATATCCTTCACCAGGGGAACAAGAAGGCTTTCCTGGCCATCCTGGCGGCCACCCTGACCACGATCGGGGCGCTGGGCATAATCTTCTTTCTAAAGGAACAGCAACGGGTGAACCTGGTGGAATTTGCGCAGGTGATCATCATTAACCTTTCGGTATCCATGTGCGTGGCCCTGTTCTTTATCCCGGCCCTGATGGAAAAGATCGGGATGAAGGCCCGGCGGGCAGTCAGCCTGATCAAAAGGAGGAAAAGGACGGTCAGGATGACCCGCTTTTACGCCCGCCTTATCCGGTTCGGCAAGCGGTATCAATGGGCCTTTGTCCTGCTGTTGATCCTGGGGTTCGGGATACCCGTGCAGTGGCTTCCTTCCAAAATGGAGAAAGAAGGCAAATGGCCGGATCTTTACAACAAGACCCTCGGGAGCAGTTGGTTTACCGAAGAAGCCAGGCCGGTGCTCGAAAAAGTGCTGGGCGGGTCGCTGCGGCTCTTTTCCGAATATGTTTTTGAGAGTTCGTTTTACTCGGAGCCTTCGCGGACCATGCTCTACGTAAGGGGAAAGATGCCCGAAGGGTGCACGGTCCAGCAACTGAATGAAGCGGTCGGAAAAATGGAGAATTTCCTCAGCCGGTTCGATGAAATTGAACTGTTCCAGACATCGGTTTACGCTTATAACAACTCCTCGATCCAAATCCGGTTTAAACCGGAATTTGAAAACGGTTCTTTCCCTTATTTTCTGAAGGAGGAGATCACTTCCAAAGCCATCGGCCTGGGCGGGCTCGACTGGGCGGTATATGGGGTAGGAAGGGGATTCTCCAATGAACTGAACACCGGTTTTAAGAACAGCCGGATCATCCTGGAAGGGTATCATTATGACCGGTTATACCAATATGCCGAACTGCTGTCGGCCAAACTTTCGGAAAACGAACGGGTGAAGGATATCGAAATTACCGGTTCCACAGGATGGAACAGCAGTACGCTTTTCGAGTACAACCTGGCCTTTAACAAGGAAGGTTTCGGGTTAAACGCTGTCCGGATCGGGCAGTTTTCTGATTTCCTGAAAGACAAGGTCTATAAGGCCAACCTGGGCCCGGTTTACCAGGACAACGAGTTGCAGCCCGTGTCACTGGTCTCGGATTCTTACGGGGAATTTAACGTGTGGGATTTCACTCACCGTCCTGTTGCTATTGGCGAAAAACAACTGAAGCTGTCCAACTTCGGACAGATCGTCAAACAGAAATCCGGGAACGAG
>CAZANK010000191.1:0-6940 GCA_964486235.1 uncultured Prolixibacteraceae bacterium
ACGATGCGTCGGGGACGAGGCATGTCTTCAGGGCAGACAGCCTCGTGCGGGGAGATCAGTCCCGTGAACTGATCGTGGCCTGGGATGGCCGGTCGCTCGGCGATGAGAAGGAAGGGAAGGAAAAAATAGAATTACCTGCGCTGGGCGATTTTAAGGTGATGAACCTTCACGTTATTCAGCAGCCCGGACAGGTACTGGTCATTCGCTTTTCTGATCCGTTGTTGCCTGATCAGGATCTGGACGGTCTGATTACCATCGACGGATCGGGGGAAACCCGTTATGAGGTCGACTATAATGCGCTGAAGATCTATGTGCCGGAGCATCTTTCGGGTGATCATGAGGTCTATGTTTCGGGCGGGATCAGGAATGCACAGTATCGTCAGTTAAAGGATGCCGTGACCCTGCAGGCTCGTTTTGAAGATGTAAGACCCGGGGTGAGGCTGCCCGGAAAGGGGAGCATCGTCCCCTCGGCCGATGAACTGATTGTCCCGTTTGAAGCGGTGAACCTGAAGGCCGTGGAATTGCGCGTGATCAAAATCCTGCCTCACAACATGCATCAGTTTTTTCAGCAAAACACCTATGGCGATGAAGGAAATCTGAAACAGGTTGGACGTCTGCTGCTTCATAAACGGATCGACCTGAAAGTCAGTTCCTTTTCTGATTTGAAGAGCTGGAAAACCTACCGGATCGACCTGGCGCGGATGATGGCTGTCGAACCGGGGGCCATCTACCGGATCCAGCTTCGCTTTAAAAAGGGGTTCTCCGTGTATGGAAAAGAGAGCGCCGGAGAAGCGGACAGCATTTCCTTCATCGATCAGCTCGAAGCGAAGCAGGCGCTGGAGCGGGAAAAGGAATCGTGGGACAACCCCGGCTGGTATTCGGACTATGAATACCCCGACGATTTCGACTGGGATAAGCGGAATGATCCCAAAGACGGTTCCTATTTTTATTCGGAGCGGTTCCCGTCACGCAATTTGTTTGCCACGAACCTGGCGATTATCGCGAAGGGCGGCAACAATCTGGCCATGAAGTTCGCGGTGACCAATCTGAAGACGACAGAACCGGAGGAGGCAGTCACCCTCAAAGTATACGATTTCCAGAAACAGTTGCTGGAAACCCTCGTCACCGGGAGCGACGGATTGGCTGAAGTCCGGTTAAAGAACAAGCCTTTTTTGCTGGTTGCCGGGAAGGACGGGCAGATGGCCTACCTGAGACTCGATGACGGTAATTCACTGTCGCTGAGTAATTTTGACGTGTCGGGCGAGGTGGTTCAAAAAGGGATAAAGGGATACGTGTATGGGGAACGGGGAGTTTGGCGGCCCGGAGACCGGATCTACCTGACCTTTATTTTGGAGGACGCCCAGGGCCAGGTGCCCGCGGACCATCCGGTGATCCTTGAGCTGACCGATCCGCGCGGACAAACCGTCAGCCGTCAGGTGAAAACAGCCGGCACAGACGGATTCTACTGCTTCACCGCCGAAACGGCACCTGATGCCCCGACCGGCAACTGGAACGCGCGGATCAAACTCGGGGGACGGACTTTTTCAAAAAGGATCAAGGTGGAGACGATCAAGCCGAACCGGCTGAAGATCGACCTTCAACTGGCGAAGGATGGCGTGGTCCTGGAAAAGGGACCGGTGCAGGGTGGGTTAAAGGCAAACTGGCTCCATGGAGGAATTGCAAAGAACCTGAAAGCAAGGATCGCCGTCAATTTTTCACCGTCGCGCACGGCGTTTAAGAATTATCCTGATTACGTGTTCCATGATCCCGCCCGGGATTTCTCGGTGCAGGAACAGCAGGTCTTCGACGGCAGGATCAACGACCAGGGCGTGGCGGCGCTTGATTTTGAGATGCCGGAGATCCCTTCTGCCCCCGGAATGCTGCATGCCCGTTTTACCACGCGCGTATTCGAGGAGACCGGCGATTTCAGCATCGACGTCAAAACCTTTTCGTACACGCCCTTCCGTTCGTTGGTGGGGATCAGGCTCCCGGCATCAGAGACCGGCTGGTACAAAACCGATACCACCTATCCGCTGTCGGTGGTAACGGTCGATGCCCGCGGGAACCGGGTTGACCGGAAAGGACTGGAAGTGACGGTTTATAAGATCGACTGGCGCTGGTGGTGGGACGCCGGCGAAGACAACCTGGGACGGTATGTGAATGACAAATACAGGAAGGCTGTTGTAAGCGGGGTGGTGAATACTGTGAACGGTGAGGTGAGCTTTCCCATCCATATTCCCTATCACCACTGGGAGGATAACGGACGCTACCTGATTTATGTGAAGGATCCCGTCAGCAAACACCACGCCGGGGTGACCGTTTATTTTTCAAAATGGGGCGAGTGGGCGGCTGATGGGATGCAGGAGGCTTCGACCATGCTCTCCATGAAAGCGGATAAAGACACATACCGGGTTGGAGAAAAGGTCACGGTGTCCATCCCGTCAGGCAAAAAGGGCAAAGCCCTGGTGGGCCTGGAGAACGGAAGCGACGTGCTGGATCTGTTTTGGGTGAAAACCAGCGGGAAAAATACCGTTTTCAGCTTTGAGGCCAAACCGGAGATGGCGCCCAATGTTTTTGTGCACGTCTCGTTCATCCAGCCGCATGAACAAACCGAAAATGATGCGCCCATCCGTCTTTACGGCGTGATCGCCGTGGAGGTGGAGGACCCGGCCACGCACCTGGAACCGCAGATCCAAATGCCTGCAGAACTGGCTCCCGAAAAGGAATATGCGGTCACGGTGTCTGAGCGGTCGGGGCTTCCGATGACGTATACGTTGGCGGTGGTCGACGAGGGATTGCTGGACCTGACCCGTTTTGAGACGCCCGACCCGTGGGCGGCGTTTTATGCGCGTGAAGCGCTGGGCGTCAGGACGTGGGACTTTTATGACGATGTGATCGGCGCATATGGCGCCCGACTTGAAAAAGCTTTTGCCGTTGGCGGCGACGAAAGCCTGCTGGCTGCAGGCCGCCGGAAGGTCAGCCGGTTCGAGCCGGTGGTCACCTTTGCCGGACCGTTCACGCTGGCGGAAAATAAAAGCCGGACACACCGGCTGTCTATGCCGAACTACGTGGGGGCCGTGTGGGTCATGGTGGTGGCAGGGCATGACGGCGCTTACGGCAAAGCGGAGCAGCCGGTGAAGGTACAGAAGCCGGTGATGATCCTGGCCACGCTCCCCAGGGTACTCGGCCCGGATGAAGAAGTGAAGCTTCCGGTAAATGTTTTTGCCCTCAAACCAGCGGTGAAGGACGTGCAGGTAAGCGTTACGGTGAATGACATGTTCCTGGTTACCGGTCCGGCGACAAAACAGGTCCGCTTTGATGCCGTGGGCGACAGGCTGGTGGATTTCGGACTGAAGGTGGCGGGGAAGACCGGCGCCGCCAGGGTGAAGATCGAGGCCAGGAGCGGGAACCACCTGGCCACCCAGGAAATTGCGCTGGAAGTCAGGCCTTCCAATCCCCGGGTGGTGCAGGTCAGCGAGGGCGTGATCCGGGAGCGGCAAAGCTGGGATGCTACGGTGGAAGCGCCGGGAATGGCGGGGACAAACGCGGCCAGGATCGAACTCTCCGGGATCCCGCCGCTGAACCTGGGCAGCCGCCTGGATGAGCTGATCCGGTATCCGCACGGCTGCATTGAGCAGGTCGTGTCGGGCGTCTTCCCGCAGTTGCTGCTGGGAAACCTCTCCGACATCCCCGCTGGACGAAAACAGGAAATTGAAGGCCATATCCGGTCAGCGCTGGCTCGTTTAGCGCGCTTCCAGTTGGGAGACGGCGGACTTGCCTATTGGCCCGGGTCACCCTATTCCTCTCCCTGGGGTACCAGCTATGCCGGCCATTTCATGTTGAAGGCCGAGGAAGCGGGTTACACGCTTCCTTTTGGGTTAAAGGACAAATGGCTGAAGTTTCAAAAGGACGCCGTGAGGAACTGGCGCAGCGGGTCAAGCAGCGATGAGCAGTCGGGTCTGATCCAGGCATACAGGCTTTACACGCTGGCGTTGGCCCGGCAGCCGGAACTCGGCGCCATGAACAGGCTGAAAGAGGAAGCGGCTTTGGGCACGGCGGCGCGGTGGAGGCTGGCGGCCGCTTACGCGGTGGCCGGCCGTCCTGAGGTTGCCGGATCGATGATCACCCGGCTTCCCGCGGAGGTGCCCGCCTATCGCGAACTGTCAGGAACGTACGGCTCCGACCTGCGGGATAAGGCCATGATCGTGGAAACCCTGGTTTTGCTGAACCGGAAAACTGAAGCTTTCCCGCTGGTGGTTGCGCTGGCAACGCAGTTGGCCTCCGGTGAATGGATGAGCACGCAGACGACGGCATACAGCCTGATGGCGGTCGCGCTCTTTTCGGGCGACGGGTACCCGGGACAGGGACAACTGAACGCCGGCGTTTCCGTGAATGGTTCAGCCACGGAGAAGGTCGCCACGGCGAAAGTCTTGTGGCAGCGCGACCTGCCGCTCCAGGAGAATAAAAAGGTCTCGGTCAGGGTGCAGAACAACACCGGCAAGTATCTGTACGCGCGGGTCATTACCGACGGGATTCCGGCAGCAGGGGATACCGCCTCCGCGCAACACAACCTGCTGATGGAAGTGCATTACACGGATATGCAGGGACAACGGATCGATCCGTCAACCCTGCGGCAGGGAAGCGACCTGGTGGCCGGGATCAGCGTCAGTCACCCGGGACAGCGTGAAGCCTATAAAGAACTTGCGCTGACCGCCATCTTCCCTTCGGGATGGGAAATCCTGAACGGCAGGGTGAACGAGGTGGAAAGTCCGCTGAAGAGCGATGCGTTCGATTACCAGGATGTGAGGGATGACCGGGTTGATACGTATTTTGATCTGAAGCCCGGCGAACGGAAAACATTCCGGATTTTGCTGAATGCGGCCTATGAAGGAAGGTTTTATCTGCCTTCAATCCGGTGTGAGGCCATGTACGATAACCACATCCGGGCCCTCCGTCCCGGGAAATGGGTGGAAGTGGTCAAGTAAAAGTTGTTTAACCGCGAATGATTTAACCATGAAAAAGGGCGGAACGCGAAAAGCGGAAAAGAGATTTAGCCAATCCTTCGCGTTTTTTGCGTCCTTTGCCGTTCCGTTTTATGAGATTAAAGAAAAGATATTTCGTTTCAGCAGGGGTCCTGTTCCCCGGTTTGATCATCTGGTGGTTTAGCCTGCCGTCGCCGTTGTTCAAGGACCCCGCGTCCACGGTGATCGGGAGCAGGGAAGGGGTTTTGCTGGGCGCGCATATCGCCGCTGACGGGCAGTGGCGCTTCCCCGAATCCGGCAGCATCCCTGAAAAGTATAAAGCCTGCCTGCTGGCGTTCGAGGACCGGTACTTTTACCGGCATCCCGGGGTGAATCCTTTTTCAATTGCGCGTGCGCTGGTTCAAAACAGCAGGAGCGGACGGGTGGTCAGCGGCGGCAGCACGGTTACCATGCAACTGATCCGTCTTTCAGGGAAAGGCAGGCCCCGCACCCTGTGGCGGAAGCTTCTGGAGATGGCGCTGGCTGTGCGGGCCGAACTGTCTTATTCCAAGGAGGAGCTGCTGGCGTTGTATGCCGCCCATGCGCCCTTCGGCGGGAATGTGGTGGGGCTTGACGCGGCTGCATGGCGCTACTACGGGCGAAACCCGGAAGATTTGTCGTGGGCCGAAGCGGCCACGCTGGCGGTATTGCCCAATGCGCCTTCGCTGATCTATCCCGGCAGGGAGAATGAATTGCTGCTGAAAAAAAGGAACCGGTTACTTGACCGTCTTGAAAAGGACGGTCAGATTGATGCGGTAACCCATGACCTGGCGCAAATGGAACCACTGCCTGAACGGGTCTTTGCCGTTCCCCGTGAAGCCCCGCATTTGCTGGGACGTGTTTTGCAGGAATATCCCGGGAAACGGGTTGTGACCACGGTAAACCAGGAATTGCAGTCGCGGGTCAGCGACCTGGTCCGTCAGCATCTGGTGCCGTTAAAAGCCAACGAAATCCATAACGCTGCGGTACTGGTGATGGATGTGGACGACGGAGAGGTACTCGCATATGTCGGGAACTCACCCGATTTTGCAGACGGGCGTCATGGCGAAGCGGTCGACATCATCCGTTCGCCACGCAGTTCCGGCAGCATCCTGAAGCCCTTTCTTTATGCGGCGATGCAGGACGACGGACTGATCCTTCCCAATACCCTGATCCCGGATATTCCCACCCAGATTGGCGGCTTCAGCCCGCAAAATTTTAATCTTCAGTATGCCGGGGCGGTTCCCGCCTCCATGGCCTTGTCGCGTTCCCTGAACATCCCGGCTGTCCGGATGCTCCGGGATTACAGCTTTGAACGCTTTTACGCGCTCCTGAAGAAACTGCATTTTTCAACGTTGCATCATCCGGCTTCGCATTATGGGTTGTCACTTATTTTGGGCGGGGCCGAGGTGAATTTGTGGGAATTGGCTGGCGCATATGCCTCGCTGGGGCGCCTCCTGATCCGCTACGAGGAGGAAGACGGCGTTTCATGGAAGGACGATTTCCGCGAGCCGGCCTATGTGCCCAGGGCGTTTTCAAGGGAAGCAGGTTCGCCGCCGGTTTCGGCCGGGGCGGCCTGGCTGGCGCTCGAAGCCTTGCTGAAGGTGAACCGCCCGGATGCCGAGACCGGCTGGGAGTCCTTTTCATCGTCCCGTCAGGTCGCCTGGAAGACAGGGACCAGCTTTGGGTTCCGGGATGCCTGGGCCGTGGGCCTTAACCGGGAGTTTGTCGTCGCGGTTTGGTGCGGCAACGCCGACGGCGAAGGCCGGCCAACCCTCACGGGGACGACAACTGCGGCGCCGTTGATGTTCGATGTGTTTAACCTCCTGCCTGCCGGGAGGTGGTTTACCCCTCCCGTCGATGAAATGGTGCCCGTCCCGGTTTGCCGGGAAAGCGGTTACCGCGTCGGACCGTATTGCAGCGCCGCCGATACGGTGATG
>CAZANK010000192.1:0-6933 GCA_964486235.1 uncultured Prolixibacteraceae bacterium
GTGACCGGAGAACCTGTTTATACCACCTATGGCACCACGATGGATACACAAATCATCACGGAATTATTCTGTAATTGTATTTCGTCTGCCCATCTGCTGGGAACCGACAAAACGTTTGCAGACACCCTGTCTGCTGTTCTGAAAGACTTGCCCCCCGTCAAAATCTCCCGGACAGGGGGAATACAGGAATGGATTCACGACTACGAACAAGCAGAACCCGGGCACCGGCACATGTCGCATCTGCTGGGGCTTTACCCGGGCAGTCAGATCACCCCTCAAACACCCGAGCTGTTCACCGCAGCCCGCCGGACCATCGAAAACCGCCTCTCCCGTGGAGGAGGGCACACCGGATGGAGCCGGGCGTGGATCATCAATTTCTTCGCCCGTCTGGGCGATGGCGAAAATGCGCACCTGCACGTGATGGAACTATTACGGAAATCAACGCTTTCAAACCTGTTTGACAATCACCCGCCCTTCCAGATTGACGGAAACTTCGGCGGAACTGCAGGCATCGCAGAAATGTTGTTACAATCGCACAACGGGATCATCCAACTTCTGCCCGCACTGCCTGATGCATGGTCCCAGGGACACATAAAAGGCCTTCGCGCCAGGGGCGGCTTTGAGGTCGACCTCGACTGGAAAAATAAAACATTGACAAAGGCCAGTATCCGGTCGCAAACTGATAACACGTTACGCGTACTCTACAACGGGAAACTTTCAGCACACAAAATAAGGGCCAAAGAAGAAATGATTTTAAGAAACTAGCGTTTAGTCCCGGTACATCTCATTTAAGTCGTCTTCAAAAAGCGTATACCCGTCTTCTCTGAACCGGACGAAATCGTCGCTGCTGATTTGTCCCGGGAATGGCACAAAATAATGCGTGGGATTATTGTACGCGTTCCGCCAAACCAAAACATAACTTAATTCCAGTCCTTTGTCTTTCAGCAAAGGAAGCAGGACACCCGTCCACCAGGTGCTGGGAGGTATCCCTTCTATTCTTTACGATGAGGAGCGGACATCCATCAAATCCACTCCTCTGTGCACAGTTCCTACTGCCAGCCTGTATTGTTGGGGCCAAACAGTCTATTGGTATAAATTTCGGTCGTCGGCACCGCATATAACAGGCTTCTCGGTTCACGGACTTTCGATATGGAACGGTTATATTTCTCCAGCACCGTGCCGGTTGCATTCATGACCGGCAGGTACAATCCCCACCGGAGCAAGTCAAATTTCCGGTTGAATTCCTGGGCGTATTCCAGACCTCTTTCCCGGAGGACAAGGCTGCGTATCTTCATCTTGTCGGTCGTGGTTCCTGCTTTCAGCGAAGCGCCGGCACGCACCCTGACCACGTCGAGATCCTCCAGCGCCCCCGCGGGTTTATTGAGCTCGTTGCGGGCTTCTGCCCGAAGCAGGTAGGCATCGACGTACCGGATCATGATCACATCCTGCGCCTCATAGGCATAACCCGGAGATACGGATACCGGAGAAGGGTTGGTCACGTCTCCCTTGTACCACTTCGTGGGGAAAATCAAACTGCTGTAATTGGAATAGGTCGTTGCCTTACCATCGGGACCGGTTCCATATTTGGCGGTATTATTGGGAAACCGTTCATAATTCGCAGACGTGAAACTCCTTTTCATGTAATGAAAAACACCGTAAGTCCCCCTGGTATCCGTTTCCTCATAGAGGTTATAGAGGCCTGATGAGATTCCCGCCCAGGCACGGCCATTAAAAGGAATCGCCGCGTAATAGTAACTCAGGTGTTCCGTTTTAAAGTCACTATGTCCGACAATCGCCCAGACAAACTCGTTATTGCGGGCATTGGCTGAGCCCCAGATACTTTGAAAGTTTGCCCGCAAATCGAAGGCATTTCCCCTTTCGGCGATCACCGCATTGCAGAGTTCTTCGACCTGGGTGTAGCATTCCTGCGGATTGAAGGACTCATAGCCTGCCACAGCATCGGTTGTAAAGGCCGTGTTCGTTCCTTTGATATCGACCTCCATTTCGACGCTTCCGGCCAATGCTCCCGAAGCCATGGTCGCATACACTTTGGCCAGCAAAAGCTTCGCCGCAGTTTTATTGGCATGTCCCCATCTGGCCGAAGGGGTCCCCCACGCAGTCATCAGACGGTCTGCTTCTTTCAAATCATTGACAATACACTGGAACACGTCTGCCACGGGACTCCTGCCCATATCCTTCTCAGACAGGTACTGCACCCGCAAGGGAACAGGGCCATACATGCGGACTAAATGAAAATAGGCAAAAGCCCGGAGGAAATAGGCCTCTCCAAGAAGTTGGTTCAGCTCCCCTTCCGATATTTCGGTATAGGACGGGACATTCTCCAATGCAAAATTTGCCCTGGTAATGATCTGGTAAAAGGCATTGAACAAATCCGAATTCCCGTTGTAACCCCAATGGGTGGTCACGTTACCCTGTCCGGCGCCCGAGACGACCCAGGCCTCCGCGCTCGCGTGGTCATGATCCATGTCGATCCACTCCATATATGTTTTTTTCATCATATACGAACTCCAGAACACGTTATAAATACTGGCAACAATTTGATCCGCCCCGTCCGGCGCATCTTTCAGATTTTCCGTTCCGGCCGTATACGGCACCTCTGTGAGATCACAGCTATTCAAAAAGAAAATGGCCGGAAGGAGATATGCTATTTTTTTCATACGTCTTTTATTAAAAAGTTAGATTTACACCGAATATAAATTCCTTGGCCTGCGGATAACCGCCCGCATCCACGCCGCGTTGTGACGGATCGCTGCCAAACGCATTCACCTCCGGATCATAGCCGGAATAGTTGGTAAACGTCAACAGGTTGTTCAGGGTAAGATAGAACCTGACCGACGAAATATTCTTCAGGATATTGTTCAGCGTGTAACCAACGGAAACATTGCGCAATTTCAAATAGGACCCGTCTTCAATAAAACGCCTGGAAAAAAGGAAGTTGCGGGACGAATCATAGTATATTTTCGGATTTGGGCCAGGCTGCGCTTCTGTCCAGGCATCTTCCACGACCGATTTTAACGTATTCTGCGTATTCCCCAGGTTATGAAATCTCAAACTGCTCATATTGATCAGGTCATTCCCCTGCACCCCTTCAAAAAGAAGATGAAGGTCAAACTTCTTTACGGTGAAATCCATGTGAAAGCCATACGTAAAATTGGGATTGACATCGCCAATATAATCCATGTCACTTTCGGTGATATCGCCCGAATCGTCGAAGTCTTTGTAACGCACTTCCCCGAGCCACTTTTGATTGATGATCAGTTCGGTAGCGGCATTGTTGTCGCTCACCTGGTAGCCGGGATACACGGTCTGAAACTGTTTGCTGCCGATCACTTCTTCCCGGCTGTTCCAGATTCCGTCTTCCACATAACCGATCAGTTGCCCGACCGGTCTGCCTGCCTCAATGACATAAGGCCGGAGGCTGTTCCACAATTCGTTTGGATACAGGCGTTCGCCATCTTCTCCCAACGAAACGACCTTGTTCTTGTTCTTTGAGAAAATTCCGCCGGCGGCCCATTTGAATCCGGCCCGGTCAACCAGATTTGCCTGGACCGACAGTTCAATGCCCTGGTTGGTGACCTCGCCGATATTGGATAATACCCGGATGATCCCGCTGCTTGGGGGCTGCTCCTTATACTGGATCAGGTCGGATGTTCGCTTATGATAATAGTCGAATGAGAATTCAAGCTTTTTCCATAACGAAAGGTCGATTCCGGCATCGTGCTGATAGGTGGTTTCCCACCTAAGCGCAGGATTTCCCGGGTTAAAAGGATCAGGAGCCAGTCCGTTATACACGCTGCTTCCAAACGGATAGTTCGCATTGGTGAGCAAAGCCAGCGGCCCGTATGCGCTGATGGCCGCATTTCCGGCGGTTCCGTAACTATACCGAAGCTTGAGGTTGTCGATTCCGGCATGGTTCTTCATGAAACGCTCTTCTGAAATTCGCCAGCCGAAGCCAATGGAGGGAAAATAAGCCGCCTTGTTGTTTTCGGCAAACTTACTGGAAGCATCCCGTCTGAAAGTCCCGGTGACCAGATACTTCCCCTCGTATGCGTAAGCGGCCCTCAAAATATAAGACCACAGTTTTGAATCCCCCTTGGAACTGACCGGAATCCGGGGATCCGTGCCATCCTGCAAAATCCATCCGTTGGTGGCATCCGTACCAAAACCCTGTGTTTCGATCCTTTTGTTATAGTATGACGACTCCTGCCAGGATGTTCCGGCTGTGGCGTTGACCGAGTGCTTCCCGAATGTCCGGTTGTACATCAGCAGATTATCCCAGGTTAAGCTTTGCCAGGTGTTATCGCCTGCCTGCGACCGCCCGTTGACCGAACGCCCTTCACCCAAAACGGTTGGGAAATACCGGTTGGCTCTGTTAATGGACGAAGAGTAACCCAATACCATGCGGTAGATTAATCCTTTCGCCAGGGTTAAATTCAAATAATTAGACGTATACACGTGATAATTTTCATTCTGATTCAAGGCCTCGGTGTATTGAACCGGATTTGCCACAATACTATATTCGCCCATGGTGACCCGATCCTCTACCGTGTAATTGGCAGGATAATAAAGCGCGGAGCGGATCACCCCTTCGTCGCCGTTATTCTTGTTTTTTGTCGACGTCTTCAGCATGTTCGACATGGCATGTGACACATTGGTGGAGGTCCCGAATTTCAGCCATTGGCTGACCCGCTTGTTCAGGTTGACCTTCACGTTGCCCCGGGAATAGTCGGAATTGATCACCACACCCTGCTGGTCCACAAAACTGCCTCCGACCGAGTAATCAAAATCGTTGGTCCCACCCGAGAAGTTCAGACTGACGTTTTGGGTGATCCCGGTCCGGAACACCTGGTCCTGCCAGTAATAAGGGTCATTGTCAAAGTCGGCGGGCGCCTTCTGATAAACTCCTTCACTGTTTTCCCTCCCCGGGAAAGGAAGCTGATCCGGGTCATAGGATCCGTTGTTGATCGTGTTGGTGTTGATATACGAGGTATTCCGGTACTCGGCATAATCTCTGGCGCCAAGCACATCCAACCTTTTGGTGACCATGCTGCAGGTCATGTTGTAATCGAGGCTGATCTTATCTTTCCCTTTCCCGGTTTTGGTCGTGATCAGCACGACGCCGTTGGCTCCCAAAGAGCCGTATATCGCCACCGAAGAAGCATCTTTTAACACCTCGATGGATTCGATATCATGCGGACTTAAAAAGGAAAGCGCGTTTCTGGAAGTGACATCCTTGTCCGAATCAAACACAATGGTTTCCTTGCTGTTCGACGTTTCCAGAGGCACACCGTCAACCACGTAAAGGGGTTCGGCCGACCCGATAAACGAGTTTGTTCCCCGGATCTGCATGGTGATGCCCCCTCCGGGAGAACCATCGTTCCTGGTCACATTTACGCCGGGCAGCCTGCCCTGCATCCCCTGTTCAAAGCTCACCGGGTTGCCTTTCATCATCTCGTTACTCTTCAGGGAAGAGATGCTTCCGGTCAAGTCGCTCTTCCTGGCAGTACCGTACCCAATGGCGATGACTTCTTCAATCCCGATGCTCTCTTCCTGCATGTTGACATGAATCACCGACTTCCCCGCGACAGCAATCTCCTGACTCTTCATCCCTACAAACGAAAAGACCAGGGTGGCGTCGCCGGAAAGATTCGACAGTCCGTAATTCCCGCTGCCGTCCGTGATCGTTCCCCGGGTTGTCCCCTTAATGACCACCGACACTCCGGGAAGCGGGCTGCCTGAATCGTCTGTGACCTTCCCCCTCACCGTTCCTGTTTGTTGTCCCTGTTGAACCGGGTATTTCCCGGCGGCCAGCGTCAAGGCAATCTGCCGGTTGTCAATCTGATAGACAATGCCGGTTCCGGCCAATACCTGGTCAAGCAGTTCGTGCACAAGCACGTTGTCGGCTTTCACGCTTACCCGCTGGCTAACGTCAACAATTTTCCCGTTATACATAAAATAGTACTCCGACTGGTCTTCAATTTCTTCAAGAATATCCCGCAAGGTGGCATTTTTCTCCTGCAACGAAACTCTTGTGCTTTGCGAATAGCCAACGCCCGCGAACGACTGTGACAAGGCAATCAGGCAAATGACAACTGTTAATCTCATAATCTTCAATAATCTGGACTTCCATAACCTCGCCGGTATGAAAGCCGGTTTCATGTTAATTTTTTTCATAAATTTGTACTGTTTTGAATGAATAATTCAATTTGATCAAGCCCTGCCATGGCTTGGATCGTAAAGGGAGATGTTGAAGCATCTCCTTTTTTTGAATGGGTTCGTGATCAGAACATAGGCATTTGGATTAATAGGATTAGATATCTTACATTAGATATTCGGATTCTCAGATATTCAGACGTTTACATAACTAGACAATCATATTTTTTACATGATCGTCACCGGTGATCACACCCCGGGATCTCAAGCTATCCCGGATTTCTATTCTTTTGTACATATACTGTTGTAATTGACTGATCTTTTGCCCTGACAAAACTGCACTTGACCGGCGACGTATATTCAAGTAACTTCATGATTTGCCCCAGGCTTTCGTTCCTGATCGTAGCGGTATAAACAAACGCGTTCACAGAAGGGTCAAGCACTTCGATCTTTACGCCGTACCAGCGTTCCAGTTTCCGAAACACCTCCTTCATCGGAGCATCACGGAAAATCAGCACGCCGTCGATCCAGGAGGTATGTTGCTTTACGTCGGCCTTCTCAATGCTGAAACCATGTTCTCCCCTGACATGGCGGGCCACGTGATCAGGATCCAGGATAAGTTCTTCCGTGTGCAACGATCTGCTCCCTTCGAAAAGCTTTACCTGACCCGATTGCAGCGCCACTTCGACGGCACTATCATCGGGGATTGAACCTATTGTTCCGCTAATAGTAGCCTAGGGAAGCGTGCGATTAGAGTAA
>CAZANK010000193.1:0-6904 GCA_964486235.1 uncultured Prolixibacteraceae bacterium
AATTATCGGCAGTTTTGTTGGCTTCTGGCTCCTTGGAAAACTTGGAATCAGTCTCGGCACAGGATGGATTGGCGCTATTTTAACGGGTGCTGTCGGGGCAATCATCATTCTGGTCCTGTTAAATCTGATAGTTACGAAGCGATAGTGCTTCGCTTTTTTGGTCTGATCAATAAGTTAAAAGAGTACCAACAATACCTCGGGGTTTGTGTGGCAATCCATGTCATGAAATTCCATATTTTTTCTATGACACAGACACCAGCGTGACCCGGCAGGTTGGTTTTGCCGTCCTTCAGGAATTAGGACTGCAGCCCGGCCAGGTCGACTCGCTCAAAACGGTCCCGTTTGAACAGCTTTTGGCCGCAGGAAACCGGGCTCATGCAAAAATGGCAGAGAAACCCGGCACGAATGTCAGGATGGAATGGATTCCCGGTATCGACGGAGACCTTATCCCTTACCAGGCAGGAACTCCGGAGGCTCAGGAACTGTCAAAAGATATCCCGTTGATCATCGGTACCAATAAAAATGAGTTCATGTCATCCCCGCTGCGCAATCCGTCCCTGCTGAAAGCGACCGAAACAGACGTGAAAGCAATCCTGAAAAAGAGACTCGGAGAAAAGACAGATACCTATATTGGCACATACCGGGAGGCTTACCCCGACGACAGTGTTGCCTCGAACCTGTTGGATGTTGATTATTTTTTCCGCCCGGCTTCCTTAAAATATGCCACCCTGAAATCGGCTTACCCCGGAGGGGCTCCCGTTTATATGTACCTTTTTACCTGGCAGTCCCCGATGCTCGACGGCAGACTGAAGGCCATCCACTGTATGGAAATCGGGTTTGTCTTCAACAACATCAGTATCAACAGGGAAATGACAGGCGACAGCAAAGAAGCTTACGCATTGGCCGGCGTCATGAGCAGCGCCTGGACGCGCTTTGCAGCCACCGGAAATCCGAACGGAAAAGGATTACCGCCATGGAAACCATACCAGGAGAAAGAAGGCACTACCATGCTGTTCGATAACGGGTGTACACTAAAATACCATCACGACAGGAAACTTATGGAATTTCAAATGCCTCCATAACACTCCGGGATGATACGCCCCAGGGAAAAACAGACGGCCTTGACCGACGATGCGGACTGCTTCTCTTCTGTTTTCACCCTGCTAAACGACTTATTCAGGCTGTCGTTTGAAGGAAAGAGGCTGCCTGGTTCACATGGGGAAATCAACTCGTTTTTCAACGATTCGTATTGCCGAAGAGATGACTGAAACCACTATTTCCTGATCTTCCGGACTTTTTCTTCCAGCTCTTTTATGGCCTTCAGCACCGTCGCCATTTCGGGCCTGGCCTCCGGCATTTCCCTGCTGGTATAAGCATAAAACCGCCAGATCTCCAGCGCTTCATCCGCACCAACAGTGTAAGGTTCATACACCGGGTTCAGCGATCTGAGCAGGATCGTGCCATCCTCACGGACCGTTACCAGCTTGAACACGAAATCCTGCTGCCCTTTTAAAATAACAATACAGGGTGTTTCCGGTTTCATGCCGGTCCAGTCGGCCACATATTGCGTAATGATATCACTGTTCTCAGGCACCGGCAGCATCGAATCGCCGGTCAGCGGAAAAACGCGGAAGGTCCCCTGGACCGGCAGATTGGGAAGGGAATACTTCGGCAAAGAGGCGATAAACTCCGGATCATGATACCCGGCCATATACCCGGCCTTGGCTTTCACCGGCACATACTCGACGTTTTCGTTGTTGGACCGGTCGACCGAAATAGCCAGTACACGCAGGTTCCCACCCCGGATATACACATCGTTCCCGGCCTCCAGCTCCCGGATCTTCATTTCACCGAGTTTGGAAAGCTCAATTTTCAGCAGGGTATCGATGCTGATTTTGAAAAATTCCGAAAAATTCAGGTAATCTTCCGGCTGCGGTGACTTCGTATTGCCGGCCTCGATGGCTGCGAGTTTTGCACGGGTCAGTCCCAAGCTCGCAGCAAGGGCTTCCTGGCTCAGTTTCCTGCGCTCCCGGAGAAATTTAATATTTCCTGCAAAAAATATTTTTGGCGGTTTGTAATTCATTTGTTATCTTTATAAACAACGCATTGTTATCAATAGTAACAAATATAAGAATAATTTTCAATTTATGAAGGAGTTGATCGAAAAAAAAGCTATCATCCGGCAACTGCGGGAGAAGATACTTGCCCTGGAGGGGTTCGTTGCCCATCCGGATGGCCGGCAGCCCGATTTCGGACTGGGAGCGGTAAATGCAGCATTTCCAGGCGGCATTTTCCCTACCGGGACTGTGCACGAGTTCATCAGTACTACGGAAACCTGTGTCGCCGCAGCCAACGGATTTATATCCGGACTGCTGTGTACGCACCTAAAAAAGGGCGGCACCTGCCTGTGGATCAGCACTCACCGCAGGTTGTTCCCCCCGGCGCTGAAATTCTTCGGTATCCAGCCGCACCGGGTCATTTTCATCGACATCAGACGGGAAAAGGACGTGTTGTGGGTCATGGAACAGGCGCTGAAATGCAAGGCGCTTGGAGCTGTTGTTGCCGAATTGCGGGACATCAGCTTTGCCGAATCGCGGCGGCTGCAACTGGCCGTGGAAGACAGCCGGGTGACCGGCTTTTTACACCGCTGGATGCCGCGTTCGGAAAGTACGCTGGCCTGTGTGTCCCGGTGGAAGATCAGTCCGCTGCCAAGCCGGACGGAGGAGGGGCTGCCCGGGGTGGGATTTCCCCGGTGGGAAGTGGAACTGGCAAAAATCCGCAACGGCAGGCCAGGTACCTGGCAACTGGAATGGAGGAACGGGACATTCAGGCATGTACCGGTCCCCAAGCAGGTCGTTCCTGCCCCCGGACTAACAAAAAAAGAACAACACTATGCCTAAACGCTACCTGTCCATCTGGTTCCGTCATTTTGCCGCCGACAGGCTGGCCAGGCTCCGTCCGGAACTCCGCGGCAAGCCATTTCTCCTGTATGCTCCCGAACGGGGGCGGATGGTGGTCAGGGATACGGGCTGCGCACTGGAAAAGGAAGGGATTGCACCCGGTATGGTGGTGGCCGATGTGCGGGCCATACTTCCTTCGGTGGAGGTGTTTCCCGCTGATCCGGCGGCGGAGGGAAAGCTTCTGGAAAACATGGCGGAATGGTGCCTTCGCTATACCCCTGTTGCCGCTACCGATCCCCCTGACGGACTGATCCTCGATATATCCGGCTGCCCCCATTTATGGGGCGGAGAACTCCCTTATCTGGAATCTGTTACAAGCCGCCTTCACAAAGGCGGCTACACGGTGCGTGCCGCCATCGCCGATACCATCGGCACGGCATGGGCCATGGCGCGCTGCGGCAGCAATAATCCAATCATCAAAGCCGGCGGACAGCGGGAGGCGCTCATGCCCCTCCCTCCCGCGGCTTTACGGCTGGATCCTGCCACGCTGCAACGTCTGGAAAAACTTGGGTTCAGGCAAACCGGACAGCTTCTCCACATTCCCCGGACCAACCTGCGCAGGCGTTTTGGCGATGCTTTGCTGATCCGCCTGGGACAGGCACTGGGCACGGAACCGGAAGCGCTGCAGCCTGTTCAGCCCATTCCCGCTTACCAGGAACGGCTACCCTGTCCGGAACCCGTCTGTACGGCCACGGGAATCGGAATTGCCCTGAAACGCCTGCTGGAAACCTTATGCGAACGATTGTCCCGGGAAGGAAAAGGCATGCGCACGGCTGTCTTCAAAGGGTATCGCCTGGACGGGAAAATGGAACAGATCAGCATCGGCACCAACCGGGCTTCCCGGAATGCAGCACACCTATTCAAATGATTTGAGCTTAAAATTCCGAACATAGAACCGGCGCTCGGAATCGAACTGTTTACGCTGGAAGCCACGCTGGCGGAAGACCTCAGCGAGACGCAGGAAGCGCTGTGGCATACGGAAAACAATGATCAGACGGCCATCGCCGAATTACTGGATCAGATTGCCGGCAAGGTGGGCATGAAGGCGATCCGCCGCTACCTGCCGCAGGAGCATCACTGGCCGGAATGGTCGGTCAGGGAAGCTTCTTCCCTGGCAGAGCAGCCGGTAACGGAATGGCGCACCGATCGTCCCAGGCCGCTCCATCTCCTGCCCCGGCCCGAGCCCATCGAGGTGATGGTGGCCCTGCCTGATTATCCGCCCATGCATTTCCGGCACAAAGGAAAACTGGTCAAGCTTACCCGGGCCGACGGGCCGGAAAGGATCGAACAGGAATGGTGGCTCCAAACAGGGCCGCCGCGGGATTACTACCGGGTGGAAGATGAAAACGGTGCACGCTACTGGCTGTTCCGGCTTGGGTTGTACGGGAGCGGAAATCCGCAGTGGTTCCTCCACGGATTTTTCGCCTGATAGCAGCGCACAAAATGCATGGTTTCATACGGATGATATGCCGGACGGGGAGCAACCAATTAACAGATTCTTCAACATGGAGTACACAGAATTACAGGTGACCACGAATTTTTCCTTCCTGCGGGGAGCCTCGCATCCGGAGGAAATCATCGAAAGGGGGGCGGAACTGGGCTACCGGGGGATTGCCGTCACCGACCGCAACACGCTGGCAGGCATTGTCCGCGCCCACGTGGAAGCCCGGGGCCGGAAGATCCGTTTCATTCCGGCATGCCGCCTCGACCTGCCGGATGGCCCCCCCCTGCTGGCCTACCCCACCGACCGGGATGCTTACGCCCGCCTGTCATCCCTGCTGGCCAAAGGGAACCTTCGCGCAGAAAAAGGGGAGTGCCATTTATCCAAAGCAGACGTGTATGAACATGCAAAAGGCATAAAATTCATCGTGGTGCCACCGGCTTCGCTCGGGGCAGATTTTAACTTTGATCCGGGGTTTGGCAAAGCGCTGGAAGAATACCGGAAAGCATTGGGCCGCAACCTTTACCTGGGAGCAAGCTTTTCGTACAGTGGCGATGACCAGAAGAAGCTGTTCCGCCTTTCCCAACTGGGCGCCCGGCTGGAAATCCCGATGGTCGCGACCAACAATGTGTACTACCATACTCCGGAGCGAAGGGAATTGCAGGATATTTTGACCTGTATCCGGGAGAAATGCACCATCCACACCGCAGGGTTCCGGCTCCACCAGAATGCCGAGCGGTACCTGAAGCCTATCGGAGAGCTGCAGCGACTTTTCCGGCAATATCCCGCTGCACTGGCCCGCACGCAGGAAATCACCGAAGCCTGCAGTTTTTCCCTGGATGAATTAACATACATCTACCCCGAGGAGATCACCAGCGAAGGACGCACACCGATGGAAGAACTCGTTTACCTGACCCGGAAGGGTGCCCGGGAGCATTTCGGCGAAGCGGTTCCCGCGAAGATCAAGGCCACCATGGAGATGGAGCTGGAATTTATCGGACGGAAAAACTATGCGTCCTACTTCCTGACCGTGTACGACTATGTGCGTGAAGCCAAAGCCCGCGGGATCTTGTGCCAGGGCCGAGGCTCGGCAGCCAACTCGGTGGTTTGTTACTGTCTGGGTATCACGGCTGTCGACCCCACCAAATTCAAGCTACTGTTCGCCAGGTTCATGAGCGACGCCCGCAATGAGCCGCCCGACATTGACGTGGATTTTGAGCATGAGCGACGGGAGGAAATCATGCAGTACATCTATGAAAAATACGGGCGCGACCGGGCCGGCATTGTGGCTACCGTTACACAGGTCCACTGGAAGGGAGCGGTCAGGGATGTGGGAAAGTCCATGGGACTGTCGGTCGATGCCATCAATGTCCTTTCCAAATCAAAGTATGAATTCACGGAGGACTGGTTCAGCGGGAAGTCCGCTCCGGAAGGCAGTTTCAACGCCCATGACCCGCACCTGCGAAAAGTACTGGAAATCACCGCCCAATATATCGGTTTCCCGCGGCAGCTCGGCCAGCATACCGGGGGCTTTGTCATTACGCAGAACAAGCTGCACGACCTGTGCCCCATCCTCCATGCCCGGATGGAAGACCGTACCTGTATTGAATGGAATAAAGACGACATCGAGGCTTTGGGTTTCATGAAGGTCGATGTACTGGCGCTGGGAATGCTGACCTGTATCCGCAAGGCCTTTGATCTGGCCCGCCGGCATTACGGACTGGAACTGACCCTGGCCAACATTCCCCAGGACGACCCCCGGGTTTATGACATGATCAGTCATGCCGATACGGTAGGGGTGTTCCAAATCGAAAGCCGGGCGCAAATGTCGATGCTGCCCCGTCTGAAGCCCAAAACGTTCTATGACCTGGTCATTGAAGTGGCCATCGTCAGGCCCGGCCCCATCCAGGGCGACATGGTACACCCCTACCTGCGAAGACGTACCGGACTGGAACCGGTGGAATACCCTTCAAAAGAACTGGAAGAAATCCTGGGACGGACGCTGGGCGTGCCTTTGTTCCAGGAACAGGCCATGGAGATCGCGATTGTCGCGGCCGGATTTACGCCTGCCGAAGCCGATGGACTGCGCAGGAGCATGGCCACCTTCAAGGCAAAGGGCAAAGTAACCCAACACCGGGAAAAACTGGTGAACGGCATGATAAAAAAAGGCTATGCCCGGGAGTATGCCCTGCGGGTGTTCAAACAACTGGAAGGATTTGGGAGCTACGGTTTCCCCGAAAGTCACGCGGCCAGCTTTGCCCTGCTGGTCTATGTGTCTTCCTGGATCAAGTGTTATTATCCCGATGTGTTCGCTGCGGCGCTGCTCAACAGTCAGCCGATGGGCTTTTACCAGCCTGCGCAGATTGTCATCGATGCCCGGAAGCATGGTGTGGAAGTCCGTCCTGCAGATGTGAATCATTCGCTGTGGGACAACAGCCTGGAAGAGCAGGCCGGCCGGCACCGTGCCGTCAGGCTTGGATTCCGGCAAATCAAGGGCCTCGGG
>CAZANK010000194.1:0-6893 GCA_964486235.1 uncultured Prolixibacteraceae bacterium
CGATCAGGTTCAGGGGCTTATCGTCATCACAACTTTCGGTGATATTGATGCTGTAACCTTTCACCTTCTGGTCATCCTTGTTCCGGTAGTGACAGTCTGTATCGTGAGGTGACTGAACCGATTTGGCCGATATTTCTTCTTTTTCACGGGCTACGACCATTTTTTTGTCATCTACCCGGTACTGTTCGCCAAAAACCCGCTGGAGAGTTTGATAATGAACACCTGATGAAGATGAAAACAAGGGCAATATCTTGTATATCAATACACCAAACTCCTGTAAGCGGCTTTTGACCTCTTCATCGGAGCAGGTATAAACAACTTTATCGCCTTTCAGTTTGAGCAGGTCGTCTAACCGGTCTTCGGTGTCTTTGTCAAGTTTTCCGGACTGTTTTACTTGTTTATAAAATAAACGAAGTGTTTCATGGATTAATTCATAGCGGCTAAGCCATGCGATATTACTGCCCAATAATTTACCGTCCATGCGGATGCGCTTCCCGCTAACTTCAAATTCGGCACATTGCCCTTTTGTGATTTGCGCAAAAACAGTTTCAAACAGGTTCTCGCCTTTTTCCTTCGCATATTCCAGGATACGTTTGCGGAACAAAAAATAAGTGGATTCGGTCGGGAGCGGACTGTCCGCATTATGAGATACTAAGGTACTGCTAAACAATAGGTTAAAACGACAGTTCTTAAATATCTTTTGATCACTTAAGCCTTCGGCTTCTTTGAGTATCATCATGGCAACCAGTACACGGACAGGTGCATTTGGGGTGCCGTTATCCTCACAATACAAAGGACGGAAGATGTTTTCGTCAATGCGAATGGTTACCTGTTTACGAAACTGGTTATGCCAGGCACACTCATCTTCGTACATTTTTAGAGAATTGCCGGAAAACAAAGTTTTAGGCGATGTGAATATGTTAAATTGACTCGATTCTGATGATTTCTTAAACATTCGATACGCTTTAAGATTATGAAAACAAGATACATAAGATAATTGAAAGATACACGTACATATCTGAATATTAATTAGAGCCTGTCCATAAAGTCGATCATTTTCGGTCCATTTTAACTGGAGAGTTTCACTCCCGACTACCTGTTTAGAATTGTTCTTAATAATTTTATCCTATTACCGTATTCTTTCGTGCTCCTTCCTATTTTTGGTGGCTTTTACCTTCATTTTCCTGATTTTTTGACATACTTATCCCCTTCATCATCGATGACTTTATGATTCTGTAATCCTGTTGAACCAACTTCACCATCAGGTGGGCAGTCATTACCCGGATACGATAGGCAATCACACTCCATAAAACTTTTGCCACGAAGTGTTCCCATCCTTTCCACGTGCAGCGGCAAAGGTTGTATCCCCGTTTGACATTAGAGATCACGGCTTCCATCCCACTACGCCATTTGGTTCTTTCAAAAGCAAGCCTATTCAATATAATATGCTGCCAGTTTCTTAATTTTAGGTAAAGCAATGGCCTCGGGAATGCTTAACCGCAGGCTGCTTACTTCAACTGGTTCAAATTGCTGTATCCGTTTATGTCCGACACTTTCGCCCTGAGTGAGTAACTCCCAAACTCCGTTTACCATACCTTCCACTTTATACTTTCTTATTCTTTCTCCTTTGGTAATTTCTTCCATGATCACCACGTGGTTTATTTTTGCAGGGGCATCAAATTTTAAGACCACTTCGGATCCTTCTGCATGAGTCTCCGCCAGGCTGGTATCAAACCTTCTTTTGATTTCATCGCCAAAGGCTTTCAGTGCTTTGACATCTGCATCAGGCACGAGTCCTCGTGTGTCCACAACTACACCTATCAGCAGGTTGGTATTACGTCCCACACTGTTATAGTATTTGTGTATCATTTCACTCCGGGAGTTGATCATGTCGTCCTGGCCTTCTTTCCAAAACCACCCTCCTTCCCAGGACGAGTTTTTCCGTAACGGAGCATCTGCCTCACCAGGACACCAAATGGGTGCATCGGGGTTTCCATGCAGGCCTTCAACGACTACAGTTCCGTCCGCTTTGGTAGTACTATCGGCTGTTGCCCAGCACGGGTAAGCGGCCAGTCCTTCTTCATTCCCTACCCAGCGTACCAGGTTTTTGGTACCATACGGTCCCTGAAAGACTATTGCGTCGGGTTGCCTTTCTCGCAAGATGGGCACGATATCGGGACCTCCTTTGGATTTTGGCAGAACGCCTCCATCGAACCAGATTTCAAAAAGATCACCGTAATTTGACCATAGCTCAGTAAGCTGGGTTTCCACTACTTTGTTGTATGCTTCTTGCGCAATACTATCCCCTGTGATGACCAACCCTGGATTGGCTACTTTGAAATAACCGTTTGCGGCTGCGCTGGCGTAAATGCCCGGTTTTATGCCATACTTTTTGCATGAGGCCACGAAATCGGCCACTATGTCCCCCTCTCCGTTTCTCCATGAGGAACTCTCCACGCTGTAATCATGGGCTTCCGTGGGCCAGAGGCTGAACCCGGTGCAATGTTTGGCTACCAGCACTGCATAATTCGCCCCGGCGTCTTTGGCGGTCTTTATCCACTGGTCTGTGTTCAATTCTGCGGGATTGAAAATCTTTGGATCAGGATTATAATCCCATGCTTGCCACCAGTTGTACCCGGGTTCAAATACATTAATATCAAAATGAATCAATACCCCTATTTCGGCGTCTGCCCATTCGACCTGCCGGGCCGTAGGAAGCACCACCTTTGAAGTTTCCCCTTCTTCTGATGCTCCAAATCTTTGTTGCCTGGTGTTTCGACAGTTTATTGCAATTAATACAACAAGTGCAAAAATTCCTGCTTTAAAGTATTTTGTGTTCACGATTTCTATTTTTTTAGGTTGGTTAATCTCCGATAATCTTTTCCCTACAGCATTAATTTGCTTCAAATGGTGTGGAAGGATTTCTCCTGTAGGATTAGTCACTACTTCAAGACATAAAACACTGTCATTGGTAAAAACTTTTTCGGCTTTTGCCACCATTTTCCCCCGTCAGGTGGTAACATCACAGGTTGACGCGGAAACTACCAGTGAGTCTATCTCGAATTGCTGTCCTTTACCCGCCCATTGTTCACCAAGGTAGGTAAACAAAAACCATTGTACGCCGTCTTCTACCCATCTTCCATTCCACCCACCCACCATCAGGAGCTGGAGATAATGGATCATGATGCCAAAACCAGCATCCCTAAACCAATCAGTATTTTGATTTCCCTTGTATTTAACCGGCTCTGACGATACTACGGAAGCCTTGAAACTCTCACCATTGACGAAATAGCTTGCAGTGCATTTTAAGTACTTACTCACGTATGAGGTGAGTAAAACAATTTTATCAGTCTCAATCCCGGATAATTTTTCCCATTCCCCTTCAGGAGAAGAAGAAATATACCAGGCAAATTCCAACTTCTCCGCCTGTTTTGGAAGATTCCCCGTTATCCCAATGAGATTTTTGGAATAAAGAGCATCATCGAATTTCAGGTTTTCAATTTTCTCTGGCTGACAAGCAATTAAGAAACAAAAAATTAGATATAAAACTAGATGTAGATTTTGCATGGTACGTCATTGAAGTTATTTAATAATCCAATGCTTTTTATTCGCCTACTTACTTTGAATGAACACAGAAATTATAAAGCAGTATGATACAGCTTTATAATTTCTGCAATAACACTTTGGCTTAATTAGATAATTATATTATTCTAAAGGATCAAAAGCACCTCCCCAGGTATTATTTTGTTCCAATTTACTGTTACGTTCCAAATACGTTGCCGGAATACCAAAGAAAGAATATTTATCCTCACTAAGCATATTAATTGGCATTACATCTTCAATTGGAGTTACATCAAGCTTATTCCATATTACATTAATATCTTCGAGGCCTGTTGGGCGTTCACTGACCGGGCCTGTCCATTCAACTCTTATCCCATGTCTGACGCTATTTTGAAGCCCTTCCATTCGTGATTTATAAACCCGCCACCGTCTCAAATCCCAAAAGCGTTTTTTCTCAAACGCAAATTCTACAAAACGCTCATCCATAATCGTCTGCCGAATTTCCCCCTGAGTCGAAGCTATTATCCCATATTTGCCAGTTCCTGGTTCAATTCCTGCACGGGCCCGGATTTGGCCAAGCAATTGGATTGCCTCATCGGTTTTGCCCGTTTCATTGGCCGCTTCTGCCAAATTCATAACCACTTCAGCATAGCGGATTTCGATCCAATCAATTTCGCCATCAAGTATGTTGACTGCATCGATGTTCGTATCCATCATTTTTGTTGTATAAAAACCCGACCCTGATTCGTTTAAATCTATAAAGTCAGTTCTCGCCTCTCTTCCATTAATACCTGTTGAAGAATCCCCATCTTTATCGTACCAATATATCCACATATTTTCTTTCCCAAACATGGGTTTCAAATAAGGATTTGCACCGTTATACGCAATAGTTGCGTAAAAACGCTCATCTCGATTTTGGTGCAATACAGCGTAATCCCTGGCTTCGGGATCCCATTTGGAACCATCATTCATCGGGAAAGCGTTAACCAATTCAAGCGAGGGCATATTTCCCCCGGCACATCCTGACTTAGCATATAGCAAAGGCCACACACAAACCTGTGAATATCCGTTTGTCGATTCAGGGTAAGAATGCCTTCTAACCATAATTACTTCCTTATTCATTTCATCTTTCCACAATTTTCCAAAATCGTCTAATAGTCCTTTACCCTGCGTATTCAGATAATCAATAGCTGATTTGTTGGCAACGTACGCATCATTCCATAACTGCTCCTCATTATTCCTGTTAAACTGAGGGCTTGCCTCAAAAAGGGCTACCCGGCCTTTAAAGGCCATAGCAGCTCCTTTGTCAATGCGGCCATTGCCCGTAGGATCAGGTAATAATGAAATCGCGTCATTTAAATCTTTCAGGATTTGCGCAAAACATTCAGATGTTTTCGAACGCGGAATAAAGATGGCTTCTTCATTATTCGGCGATTCAGCCGTTAACACCAGAGGTACACCTCCATAAACTCTCGTCATGCCAAAGTAAGCCCAGGCCCGCCAAAACAACATTTCTCCTTTTAACCTGCCCTTAATACCCTCTTCAAATACTGCACCGTCGATTTGTTCAAGGAACATATTTATTTTCCTGATATTATCGTAAGGATAATAATTGTAAGCATCGGATGTGACCGTTCCCCTAAGATAACTACTTATTAAAGTGTTGCCTCGTTGATGCATTGCTTCATCTGTATCAGTACCCTCAAAACTCCATACTTCGTTATCAGGCATAAACTGTGCATATATATCGTTCACGTATGCTTCGGCAACTCCTGAGTTACCGTACACATCATCAGCACTTATGGCCGAAAGGTTGTCCTTGTTAAGTGGATCACATCCTGTTAAAAAAAGTATCAGGAAGATACTTCCCATTATAAAATATATTTTTTTCATTTTGTTGAATTTTAATAATTTTTAGAAGGTCACATTAACCCCCAAAGTGTATGTTTTCATGGTAGGATATGAGCCCATTGACCATACATTGGGATCGTAATCATTAAATTTTGACAGGGTTAACAAATTTACCCCTGAAACCATTAAAGTAATATCTGAGACCTTAAGTTTATTAATTACACTTCTGGGGATACTATATGAAAGGCTTACATTTTTCAACCGCAAATAATCCGCATTTCTCAACCAAAAGGTTGATTCCAAATCATTCTTCGCTTGACCCCAACCAGCTGGTCTAGGAAATGACCCATTGGGATTGTCGTTTGACCATGAATCTAACCAGACCGATGCAGACCTTCCATCCATATTATAAGCTCTGCTTCCGTAATCTTGCGCCCACATTTTAGAGACTCCAATTATGCCCTGAAAAAAGACCTCAACACTAAAACCCTTCCATTTTCCATTCAGGTTTAACCCGTAAGTGTATGGAGGAAGGTAATGTTTACCTTTAATTACTTGTCTGTCATAATCATCAATCTTACCGTCGGGAACTCCTGCCTCAAGGCCACTGACGTCTTCATACCAAATATCACCTAATTTTGGTTTAAGGCCATAAATAGTATAGTCTCCCGGCATTTTGTCGAGATCGGCTTGTGTCCTTATTATCCCATTTGATACCAAAGCTGCTACGTAATCTGTGCTCCTGTCAATAGGATTATTAACATTCCTTACATTTTCAGGGATATCTTTTTCAACTACCTTATTGGTACTATATGATAAATTACCCCTCACTTCATAACTAACTTCACCAGCCCGGCCGTTATATCCCAATTCTATTTCAAAACCCCGGCCATCGACAATACCATAATTTACGGGCGGCATATTTCCTCCAAATGAAGCTGGCAGAGAGACAATGCGACTGTCCAAAATATCATAGCTATGGCGAAAGAAATATTCTGCATTACATATCAATCCACCAAGTAACCTTGAATCAAAGCCAATATTAAATTCCCTTGTCTTTTCCCAGGTAAGTTTATCGTTTACAATTCCACCATAAACAACCCTTGGTACCGATGAAGTCCCCATCAAATAGGTTCCATTTGAGTTGTATGATTCAGTCCATTTCCATCCCCCAACAGCATCGTTACCTGCAAGGCCCCAAGTTGTACGGATTTTCAGAAAGTCGAAAAAACTGCCACCCAAAAAATCTTCTTTTGACAAAACCCATCCCAAAGAAACAGAAGGGAAATTTCCCCAGCGATAATCAGGAGCAAACAACATGGACCCATCTCTGCGCAGAGTGGCATTCAAAAAGTACTTTTCGGCATAATCATAGGAAATCCTGCCAATATACGACATACGACCCCATTCATACTCTGAACCACCTACATAGGAATCGGCCCTTGAACTTCCGGTTGCCCAAAACTGATCTTTATATAACA
>CAZANK010000195.1:0-6893 GCA_964486235.1 uncultured Prolixibacteraceae bacterium
AAGGGCTGTTAATTTTCCCAGATACGCTTTCATGTCAATATCCTGAACGGCGGTATCTTCAACGATTGCCCGGACGGCAGCAACGCCGGCCGATTCACCGCACATCATGAAAACAGGCTCCATGCGGGCTGAGGCGTAGCCCAGATGGGTAGCCGAAAAGCAGACCGGCACCAACAAATTCGTGCATTCATGTTTTCGGGGCGTAATGGCCCGGTAAGGGATCGGATAAGGGATGCGTGTTGGCCCTTCTGCCTCTCCAATAAACATGTTTCCTTCGAGTCCGACATAGGTTTTCCCGTCCTTCCGGAGCCATATTCTCCGTGACGGATATGTGTCGATTCCATATTGTGCCAGCGCGATCGGGTCATCGACGTGCGTCTTGTTATAGACATCATGGGTGGTAATGACATAGCGACCGGCCAGTCGGCGTGACTCTCTGGCGTAAAGCTGATGTGGCCATCCGTGGGTATCGGGATGATGCCGGATATCCAGCCCGAGTCCGGCGGTCTGTTTTCGGAAACTTTCGGGGACCCGTTTGTCGGTACATAAAAAGTGGTGCAGTCCGCTCAGATAATGCTGGTGTTCTTTCCATATCTGTGCTTTGAGCGCATAATCCCCGTTCGCGTATAAATGACTGATTCCGACAGGTGCCATGGTAAAAAGGGACTCCCGGTGATAGTTGTATTCACCGGCATTCAGCCATCCCGGAAAGATCCGGCTCAGTTGTTCAAACAGTTCAGCCGAATCAGGAACATGTTCTTTCAGGTGGTCAATATATCGTCCCACGAGTTCAAAGTCGGCTGTGTTATAATTTTCGGGCTTCTGAAAGTCAACCCGGTATTGGGGATCGGACGTGACGTAGTACCGGAAGTTGTATGCCTGAATATAATAGTCGCCGGCTCCGTAACGATCATTGAGCTGATCTTCAACAAGCGGCAACAGTCCGCTTTCCCGGTTTCCTTTTTCAACGAAAGGATCAAGAGGGGTCAGGTTGGTCGGCTCACAGTTACCGGCCTGTTGCTCTGAAAAGTCGTGCGAAGACTCCCGTCCGGTTCGGAAAGAGACGCCACTTCTGGCCATCAGGTCTCCTTCATAACCGGCATCAATGAATATTTTCGCTTTCACCCGCAGGTGAAATTCTTTTTTTGGCCGGGCAACAGGACACCCTGTTTCATCGACAGGGGCGTAGTCGAAACAACATTCATCGAGCCGAGCCCGTGTTTTCGTGCAGCTTCTTATCCGGTGATCATAGATAACGGGAATATGATGCCGGGAAAGGATTTCCAGAAAGTCACCGCGGATGAAAGCCGGGCTAACCGAGAAGGCGAGTTTCCTGAGCTCCGTGTCGGTGATGCCGGGGTTTGTCTTGTCCGTTCCCAGAATTTTCATGTACACGCTTGTCCGGCCTCCCACGGCCCTGAAATTCGGACAATCCTGTATGGGTTTTATTCCTGCGCCCAGGATACCACCCACCCATCGGCCTGGTTCAACGATCACCACCGAATGGCCCTCTTCCTTTATGGCTACTGCAGCGAGGATACCGGAAGGCGTAGCTCCGTAAACACAAACATCGGTATTCATACAATCAGACTCCCGTGTTTTTTCGGAACCGGATATTTCGGTGAAGGAGACGGTTATGACACAGGCAATCAGGAATAGTTTATGCAGACTCATTTTTGTAAGGATTTGGTGATATTCTGTTATTTGGTGAAGCAGATGTTCAACTAAAAGCGGAAGCAGAAGAGAAGGAAACCGGAATCCCCTTCCCTTCATTACGCAGATTAATAACCTGTATTTTGTCTCAGATTGGGGTTGATCAGGATTTCTTTGGTGGGGATTGGCCACACATATTGTTTGGATGCGTCAAATTTCCTTTCGGCCAGGAGTTTGATCAACCCTTTACTGTACATTCCTGAAAAATCGGCCACGCCATCTTCATCGATCTCCGGAATTTCGGGGAAGAACCACAAGCCCGGTTCGACCACCCTGGTTCTCAGATCGGCGACATCCAGCATTCCGTACACATTTTTGTTGAGCGCTTTCTCTGCAAGTTTCCACCGGATCAGGTCCATATACCGGAGTTCTTCAAAGGCAAATTCCATTCTCCGTTCAATCCTCACCGTTTGTCGAAGCTGGTTCTTGTCGGTGGTGGTTACTGCCGGGTAGGATGAGGTTTCAGCTACATCGGACTGGTAGGCCCTGGCTCTTACTTGGTTAATTGCACGAAGTACGGATTCGTCAATCTCTCCCAGTTCAATTTTGGCTTCCGCATACATCAGAAGGACGTCGGCGTAACGCATGAGGAGATTGTCCGGGTCGGCCTGTTGGTTGTCGGACCAGTCCTCGTCAACGCCTTTTTTCCATAGCAGCCCGTTAAAAGAGGAATAGGCGTTTATTGTCCGTGAATCGTTATTTTTCTGGTATTTTCCGGAGTTAAAATTGTAACAGGTTACGGAATCCGGATGGGGCTGATACATATATCCCAGGAAGGGAGTCTGAAATTCGACGATCGTGGCGGTACAGCGGGGATCGCGGTTTTTGAATGGTTCCCTGGGATTGAACCGCGGCGATTCGTCAATAGGCAGTCCATCCGTGCATAAAAAGGAGCAGAACAGTTCCCAGGATGGCGTCAGCCATCCCCGCCCGGATGCATTTCTGGAAATGACATCAATGCAATCGATTGACGCACTACCCAGTTGGAGGGATCTTGGGATCACGAAAACGCCTTCTTTTGTATTTTTTGTTTTGGATAAGAAGAGTTTCCCGAAATCATCATAGAGTTCGTATCGGCCAAGATCCATACATGCCTTTGCCGCATCACCGGCGGTTTTCCAGTCCTGGTTATAGAGTGCGATACGGGCTTTGAAAGCCAAGGCAGCACCCTTGGTAGCCCACTTGAATTCTGAACTGCCGTAGGATTCGGGAAGATGGGCCACAGCATAGTCAAAATCCCCATAAATAGATTTTAAGATGTCGGCCTTCGGGGTTTTCGCCATGGTGAACGATTCATCCAGATCCATCACCGTCGTCGAGAAGATCACGTCGCCAAAATAAGAAATCAACCAGGAATACTGGGCTGCACGGACAAACCGGGCGTGTGCTTCGTATTTTTCGATCAGCGATTGATCGATGTGATCCTTTGCTTTATCGAGACTGGCGACGATGGTGTTCGCCTGGGCAATGGCCCTGTAGCGATAGGTCCAGCATACTTCCAAGACAGGCCACTGTCCGTTGATCGTGGCATTGGTCACCGGCCAGGTTTCATTTCTTCGGGTATAGTCGTCGGTCCATTCGTCAAAAAAAGGATAGCCGCCAAAATAGTCGCCATTGACCCACAGGTCGCTTTTATAAAGGCCATTTACCGCCATTTCAAATTCAGATTGGTCGGAATACCAGTTCTCTGTCGACCCGTATGATAACGGATTCATATCGAGATCGGTGCAGGAAGTCAGAAAGATACCGATAAGTAAAGATAGTATAGTTATTCTCATAACGATTGATTATTAGAATTTTAAAGAAACGCCAAAAATAAAGGATGAGGTGATCGGATAGCCGGTTGCTGAGCTTTCGGGGTCCCACCCTTTCGGATAATGATTCATGGAGAACAGGTCGGAAATACTGGAAAAGATCCTGCAACTTTGGATTCCAAGGCTTTGCATGAACTGATCGGGGATCGTGTATCCCAGGGTTATATTCTTAAGCCGGAAGTAGCCGCCTTTGATCAGCCAGTAATCGGACATGGTATAATTATTATTCAGGCTGACTGTCGAAAAGCGGGGGTATTCGGCGTTCAGGTTTTGTGCCTCGCTGTTGTATTTGCTCCAGTATTTCCCCTCCAGCAACATGGGCATGTTTCTCCATTGCCCGTAATAGGGTTGCACCATGGGGATGGTCAGACGGGAATTTTGCTTTCCTACTCCTTGCAGAAACATGGAGAAGTCAAAGTTTTTATAGTTCATGTTCAGGTTTATTCCATACATATAGCGGGGTAACGAACCGCCTAAAAGCACCCGGTCATATTCGGGGGAGATGTTCCCATCCGGAACGCCGTCGGGACCACTGATATCCTGGTACCTGATGTCTCCTGGTCTGACAGACGGATTAAGACGGGGAAGGGTGTTGACCTCTTCGTCAGTCTGGAACAGTCCCGCCGATTTGTAACCATACCATTCGTTAAACTCACTTCCTTTGATTTTGATCTGATCGCCAATGAATTCTGTGCCACCCAGGTCACCCATCACCGATTTGAAATCGGAGATATTAAAGGATGCTGAAAACCTCACATCGCCGAACTGATCATTCCAGGTCAGGTCTGCTTCCCAACCGTTGGTCTTCATTTTCCCCGCATTCTGATCAGGGTTTCCTAATCCGATGTAGTCGGGGATTTCCAGTGGGAGCAGCATGTCTTTCGTTGTTTTCCTGTAATAGTCCCAGGTTAGGCGAAGCTTGTTATGAAACAAGCCGGCATCAAATCCCAAGTCATACGATTCGGTCTGTTCCCAGGTAATGTCCCTGATCGCGTAAGCGGTTTGTGCCGCGGTAAGGGCAGACACAATGTCGCTATCCAGATAAATCAGGGCGTTGGAGAATGCCAGCGACGACTGGTACGGGTAATTCCCGATTCGTTCGTTTCCAAGGATCCCCCAGGAGGCCCTTATTTTCAGGAATGACAGATTGGCCACATCCTTCATAAAGGATTCTTCCGTAACCACCCAGCCGGCAGAAAATGAAGGGAATGACCCCCAGCGGTAGTTCTTGTCAAAGCGCGATGACGCATCGTAGCGGATATTTCCCTGCAGATAGTATTTATTGTCAAAGTTGTACATGATCCGCCCAAAATAAGACCGGTAAGCATTTTCGTAAGCGCTGCCGCTTGCATCGATAAAGTTCGAATTTTTTAAATCCAAATAAGGATACGATGACAAGGCAAGTTGGTTGCTTGAAGCGCCCATTGTTTCATAGAATGCGTAGTAATTCTCATAGCCGGCCAGGATATTCAGATGACTTAAACCAATTGCTTTTTCATAGTTGGTTAAGAATTGGGTGGTCACCTGGTGATTATTGTTTCTTGCTTCGTTCAGCGCGTTGGATGAAAATCCAATCAGGTAGCCTTCTCTTACGGTGGGGTCCTCCCAATCGTAAGTGGGAACTTGTTTGGTAAAGGTTTTATTTTGATCGAAATTTAAATTGGGAGAGATGATCCCTGAGATTTTTAATCCCTCCAATGGCGTGAGGTCGATCGACAGTTTCCCGCCAATCTGGTTATACCAGTCGTTGTTGAAACCGCCATAGTGTAATTGTCCGTAGATATTTTCACCTGCCTTTCCGTAGGCGACACGTCCGTCCGACCATTTCGCGGCATAGATGGGGGCGGCCATTCTTCCCTGATCGATGATGGTACCGGATGAGATTGCCGGTTGTTTGGAAATGGATCGTTTGGCGTAAAAATCGACCTTGGCCGAAAGGTATTTGTTAATGGTCACGTCATTGTTAAAACGGGCGGTAATCCGTTCAAAGGTCCGGTGATCGTAAAGGGCGCCGGTTTTATCGTAGCTTAACGATACTTTTGTCCGGATGTTTTTCGACCCTGCCGTCAGTCCGAATACATGACTTTGCCTCGTCGCATGATCTTTAAAGATGAGTGAGTTCCAATCGGTGTTTGGATACAAATCCGGATTTTCCTGATAAAGGGCATTGTAGTTGTTGATCAGGTCTTTCGGGTATGTCGGGTATTCGTCGGGACCGTTTCCAAGGTCGTTCCACCTGAGTTCATTGACCATCCTCATGTAGCGGGTCACATTGGCATATTCCGGTCTTTCGGTTGGTTTCTCCAATCCGTATTCAAAGTTATATTCCATGTTCAGTTGATTCGATTGAGCCCTTTTCGTCGTGATGAGGATAACCCCTGCAGCGGCCCTGGACCCGTAGATCGAGGCAGACGCGGCGTCTTTCAGGATCGAGATGGATTCGACATCATTCGAGTTGACATCATTGATGTCATTTACCGGAACACCGTCCACGATGATCAGCGGATTACTGTCGCCGATCGTGGTAATTCCCCGGATGTGTATCGTTGCCGTGGAACCGGGGGCATTATTGTCACGGGTCACCATCACGCCCGAGGCAACCCCCTGCAATGCCTGCGAAAGCTGAGTCGTCTTCCGGCTTGTCACCGCCTCGCCGCTCACGGATCCGACAGCCCCTGTTAAATCGCTTTTTTTAACGGTGCCATATCCAATGGCAACCACTTCCTCGATCCCAATCGTTTCTTCTTCCAGTACGACGGTCACTGTCGTCTCATTTTCCACAACAATTTCCTGAGATTTCATTCCGACGAATGAAAATTGGAGAATGGCGCCCGGCGGAATCTCGTTCAGCGAGAAATTTCCCTCCATGTCGGTAATCGTTCCGGATGTAGTCCCCTTTAAAACAACAGAAACCCCGGGTATAGGACCCCCGTGCGCGTCGGTTACTTTTCCTTTGATGACCTTCCCGGCCTGCTGAGTTGCAAGCTGCATGAAACTGTTCTGGTCCGCTTTGTTGGTCAACACAATTTGCCGGTCAACGATCGTATAGACGATGTCTGTTCCCTGAAACAGCGTCTTAAGGATTTCCGTGATCTTCTGCTCCCTGATGTCAATGGTGACTTTCCGGTCCACATCAACCAGTTTGTAGTTGTAAAGAAAAACAAACTCACTGTTTTCTTCGATTTCGTCGAGGACGTCTTTGACCGCTGCTGCTTTCAGATTGAGCGATAACCGGGTGCTCTGGGAGTACGTGTCAATGGCCATCATTTGACTGACGGCGAGGAAAAAGAAAATAAGCGTTAATTTCATAGTCCTCCAGATTTTTCGGAGATGAACACTTTTTTGGCATCTCCACGTGAAATGGGA
>CAZANK010000196.1:0-6815 GCA_964486235.1 uncultured Prolixibacteraceae bacterium
TTGTCTTTTTTAGTTTTATAGTCCGTTTTCCGACTTGTATGGTACGGGCTGATCCATCAGTTAAGAAGACCAGTTTCAATGGGATTTGGGTACTTAAACCTAAGGCATGTAGTGCATATACCCCCGTTGGAACCAACCTTATTTTATCCCTTTTCGCAATGGCTTGTGCAACCTCTTCGGCTGTAGGCAACACCTCACCAATGTACGGGCTCACCTTAGGACGCACGTAAATGCCATGTGCAACAGATCTAATAACGCCTTTATCTTTCAAAGATTGTAATGCTTTGCGAATAGACTCTGCTGATCCCTTATCAGAAAAATCATCGGCAAATAATAAATGACCCTTAGGTTTCGATTTTATTGCTATTTCTATTTTATATTCAGCCCCTTCCATGATATAATTCGTTCATATTTTTTCACAAATTTAGTAAATATTTGTGAAATATTTTATTGTAAGTACTGATATTATCTGCGACAAAACTGTTTCAGCGCGAGTTATGATGTATTGCCATCAAAAGTCATGCTCACTTTTTTTAATATCGCCCGATAAAATAAGCATGTGCTCATAAAAAGAAAATAACAATAAGGTAATTCAAAAGACTCACCGGAATTCACCAAAACCGGTCAAAAAGCATGATCCATAATTACAAAATTGACCTTTATTAATAACTGACTAACAAACGATTAAGCCTTTCTGGTGAGTTCAAAGGTAAAATAAAAAAAGACTCACCGTTTAACTCACCTGAATTGTGATATTTTCTGATATGAATTGATTCGACAAAAATCAAAAAAGCCTGTAAATCATACAATTTACAGGCTTTTGATTTGTTTTGATTTCCGAATCTGTCGGGATACCAGGATTCGAACCTGGGACCCCCTGCTCCCAAAGCAGGTGCGCTAACCGGACTGCGCTACATCCCGAAAATTTATTGTTGGTTTTTGGTGGAATGCCAGGATTGGAACTTTCATCTCCTTGAATTCCATGTTATTACGTTAATTGCGCGGAGAGAGGGGGATTCGAACCCCCGGTACGGTTACCCGTACGGCAGTTTAGCAAACTGCTGGTTTCAGCCACTCACCCATCTCTCCGTGAGTTCCAAAATGAAAACAGCTTCTATTGCCGGAAATCCGGCTCAGCCATCCGTTTTTGACGGAATTTTTCAACTTTGTTGCAGGGCGCCATGGCCCGCTGAACGTGGGTGCAAATATAGAACTACTTTTTGCTTCCGCAAAATATTTGTCCAAAAAATGCGGACCGGCAGGCCGCGCAAACACCCACCCTGCACAGGAATGCGTCAATCCGGAGTTTTGAGAATAAAAACTATTGTGAATGAGCCAAAAGCGGGGAAGGGCATGGTTCCGGTCATCGTTGTGATGCTCCATCTGAACCAGGCATTTTTACGGGAAAATTCGGCAAATGTTTCCCATTGCTAGCGACACGCTTTCTAAGCATTTCGTAATCAGGCGTCTATCGAGGAGATGTTGTAAAATCATTTTTTTTGTTTGGATGAAATGGGATTAGAATGTATCTTTGAAACAAGAAACCCGGGATTGAAAACAAATTTTGGCTTTCAATCCCGGTTCATCGGAGCGTTCTTAGAAAAAAATATTTCCGCATTAATTCACAGTTGGCAAATTCAACAGTATTCTCGGAACCGAGGAAGCTTTTGGAGCGTTAAGACAGGCCTTGTAGTCCGGCGTAAGCCGGATGAGTAGCTTTGCTACCGGTGGACATCTGATCGTTCCGGCACTCAAATCCTGTAAATCAGGGATTTTGCGCAATTGAATTAATGCGGATTTTTTGTGTGGAGAGCGGAGAAAAGGAAGCCATGAGCTGTGAGCTTTGAGTAAGAAGGACGTGTCATTGATAGGAGGCACGACGAAGTTTGTCATCGAATTAACGGCGTTTCTTGATGCGGTTCTGAGCAAGACCGTAAAGCACTAACAGCGCTGACAGGAAAACACTGATCCGGCCGATATAATCGCCGTAACGAACGTAAAAGGTCAGGTTCCCGTTGGCCTTCAGCGTACCCTTTAAGGCGGTCCTGGTCCACCAGCGGGTTTGTTGCACGATATCCCCTCTCTGGTTAATGAGTGCGGAAATCCCGGTGTTGGCGGAGCGCGCGACGGCACGTCGTGTTTCAATAGCCCTTAGCCGTGCAAATGAAAGATGCTGTTTATAACCCGGCGTATCTCCCCACCATCCGTCGTTGGTCATCACAACGATGAGACCTGCTCCTTTTTTAATAGATTTCGTAATATATTCTCCAAATACGGATTCATAGCAAATGACGGGCGCGGCCTGAACGTCGTTCCCGGAAGTAAAATTGGAGGGTTCCTCTTGAGAGCCAAGACTGCCTGTTGTCCCGCCCAGGTCAATAACATACTCTTCAAGAAAAGAAAAGTACCTGGAGAAAGGCATTTTCTCGACTCCGGAAACCAGGATGCTTTTATGGTATGTTTGAACCTTTCCGGACGCATCGATCTGCAGGGCTGTGTTATACACATCATACCAGGAACTGTCGGCAGCATTAAAACGCACTGTAGCAGATATTTCGTCTTTTTCCCGAAACCGTATCCGGGTAGTTGCCCCAAGAATGAATTTGAGACCGGGGTGGGTGAGGGCCGTCTTATAAAAAGGGATAAGATAAGGATGCTGCCGCATACCGGGAGTTTCCCAAAGCGGGGGCAGGGCAGTCTCCGGGCCAATCACGTATTCGGTGGCAGCAGTAACCAGCGAGTCTGTCAGTTGGAGCAGAACACGGATCTGTCCGGAATAGCTCATTTTGTCAAATTTTTTGGAATAAGGATCGATGTTGGGTTGGAGGACGACGATTTCAACGGGCACTCCCTGATCCTGGTACCTGTTGTATGCGCCCACAGACAGCCAGGAAGGAATGAAAGCCGTGGACAGGACAAGTGTGATGGTGACGGTTTTTGATGTCTGAACGGCTCCGGTTATTTCTTTGTAAAGCCGAAAGAGGAGGAGGTTTATCATCAGTACCCAAAGCGTGCCGCCCAGGACCCCGGTATATTGATACCATTGGACGAGACGGACCTGATTGGCAAAGCCATTTCCCAGGTTGAGCCAGGGCCACTGGATTTCCCACTGATAATGAAGATATTCAAAACTGATCCAGAAAACGACGAGCGACAGGTAGCCAGGGTGCCGGAGACGGCGCTTCACCAGATGAAAAAGCCACCAGACCGTCGCCATGAATGATGCATTCAGGAAAGTTACAAGAACAGCACCGGTGACGGTGGAATTGGCGATCCACCAGGTACTCAAGGCATTCCAGAGGACAAAGCAGAGCCAGGCGTAACCTAAAAAAACGATGCCGGTATACTTATTCCTGTGATTGTAAAGATCGTCTTCAACAATCAATAAAGGTACCAGAGAGAAGAACAGGATCCAACCAGGCAGAATGCCGGGCCACGGCAGACTGAGCAGGATCGCCGAAAAAATGCTTAATCCGGTTAATTGAACTCGGTCCATGACCCGTGCATTGATTTACTTGTGCCAGCCTCCATTTTCAGGACAGATCGTCCTATCCAGTCTGGCAGAAAAGTGAAATTTCCGGGATTTGGAAGGTGATCGGTTTTGATTTCATAAACGATCAAACTAGATTTGCAGGAAATTATTCCGCAAAGAAGAATCAGGATGATCAAGGTCTTTTGCGGACGGCGTTTGTTTCTTGTTTTGACAATTGTTTTCTTCTTCAGGTACATTGGAAACGGAATTATTTTAATCTTTACGAGAATGATAAACATGATTTTGATGGAGGATTTAAAGATAAGGAATTTCATAAGTCAGTCATACCGGATTTTCACGTTGGTCCTGTTTTTTTTCTTTTTTTGCGATAGTTCGAATGCGCAGACTTACCCCCTGGTAAAGGCAGAAAAAGGTGATGGTATTTATTCCCTGTTGAAAAGGCATGGTTTATCACCTTCCGAATACCTGGACCAGTTTATTGAAATAAATAAGTCAAATCTGGGAAAGGATCACGCCCTTTTTGCAGGCCGGACGTACAAGCTTCCCGTGGCAAAGGTCCCTTCTTCGGCAACGCCTTCTTCAGTCCCTTCTTCTTCGGCTTCTTCAGTTCCGGCTTCGGCCTCGTCTTCCGTTTCTACCGGCTCTGTGACGCATGAGATTTTCGGTCCGAAATACAAGAGTGTTAGCCGGAAAGATCATCAATTGGCAGGGGTTGTTTATTACCTGGTAAGCGGACATGGCGGACCTGACCCCGGGGCTGTCGGTCGTTTCGGGAATCAGTTGCTGTGTGAAGATGAATATGCCTATGATGTGACGCTTCGTCTGGCCCGAAGACTCCTCGAGCATGGTGCGCAGGTTTATGTGATTGTCCGTGATAAAAACGACGGGATCAGGGATGAGCGCATTTTAAGACCGGATAAGGATGAGGTGTGTTACCCGGATCGGGTTATACCCCGGGGTCAGCTCGGAAGACTCCGGCAGCGCAAGGATGTGGTGAACGAGCTCTACGTGAAAAACAAGGGAAAAATCCAGCGGCTTGTGGAGATCCACCTTGATTCCAGGAGTAAGGGACAGAACATCGACGTGTTTTTTTATCACGATAAGCGGAGCGCCACCGGGAGAAAACTTGCGCTAAACCTGCACCAGACATTCAGAGAGAAGTATCAGCGTCACCAGCCTGGCCGGGGGTACAAAGGCACGGTGTCTGACCGGAATTTATTCATGCTGAAGTATTCGTATCCGCCTGCCGTTTTTATTGAACTTGGTAACATCAATCACCGGCGTGACCAACAACGGTTTATGATTGCGGATAACCGGCAGGCACTTGCCAACTGGCTCGCCGAAGGCCTGCTAAAAGATGCAAAGAACAACAGGTAAACTACAGGTCATTTTCAAAGAAGTGATCGAGGTCGCGGCGTTCTTTTTTTGTTGGCCGACCTGTACCCGGATCGCGTTTGAACCAGCCCATGTTTTTTTGAATTTCAAGGATTTTCAGTTCTTCTTCAGGGGTGATGTCAACGACATGCTCACTGACCATTTTTGCGCTCATCCGCTTTTCGGCGGTTTGCAAAACCTTGTAGGTATAAGTCACCGGCGGTTTTCTGATCTGAATGACATCGCCGGCCTTGATCATCCGCGACGGCTTTACCGGGATATTCCCGATGATGACCCGCCCTTTTCTGCACGCCTCAGTCGCGGAGCTTCGTGTTTTGAAAAAGCGGATGGCCCAAAGCCACTTGTCGATGCGAACCTGGTCTTCCATCGCTACTTTTTATTAAATTCGTTCATCGTCCGCGCCAGCCCGATCGTGCCAAAGCTCTCGATGATCCGGATACACACGTCGATCCTTTCGGGCAGGATGGTTTCTTCTTCCTTTGTCCATCTGCTTAAAACGAAATCGACCTGCTGACCCTGCCTGAAGTCGGACCCAATCCCGAAACGAAGTCGGGCATAATGGGTCGTACCCAGCACGTCATGGATATTTTTCAGTCCGTTGTGGCCCGCGTCGCCCCCCTTGGGCTTCAGGCGCAAGGTTCCCATTGGAAGCGCCAGATCGTCATTCACCACCAGCAGGTTTTCCAGGGGGATTTTCCCCTGCTTTAGCCAGTAGTTGACGGCCCTTCCGCTTAAATTGACGTAAGTGGTTGGTTTTAAAAGGATGAATGTTCTGGCTTTGTAATGATATTCGGCCACGTATCCATAACGCCTGTCGTTAAAAATAACATTGGACGCATCAGCCAATGCGTCCAATATTTTAAACCCGATATTATGCCGGGTGTTTTCATACTCTTTACCCGGATTTCCCAATCCAGTTATCAGATATTTCATAAACCGATGTTTTAGGACTCTTTTGCAGGGGTGCCGCTGGCAGCAGCACGCGCAGCTCTGGTAATCATAATGCTCACCACCGGCACGGCTTTGGAATTCAGGAATTCCAGGTTTTCAATATTCAATTGTCCGACTTTAATACTTTGCCCGACATCGAGGTCATCAATATGAATATTGATCGTGTCAGGAATATTCTTTGCGAGACCTTTGACTTTCAGCCGGCGCAGGTTTAATTTCATTTTACCCCCGGAGCGCATCCCGGCTGCGTACCCTTCCACTTTGACAGGAACTTCGATTTTAATGGGTTTCTCGTCGGAGATTCTCAAAAAGTCACAGTGCAGGATTTGTTCTTCAATAGGATGAAACTGGACATCCTGCATAATTGCCTTGTGTCTTTCCCCGTCAATGTTCAAATCGATCAGGTATACACTGGGTGTATAGATGACTTTTCGGAATTCGGCGGCATTTGCCTGAAAATGAATTGGTTCTTCGCCGCCATACAGTACGCAGGGCACCTGGTCGGCTGCTCTTAACTTTTTGGTGTCTTTTTTGCCAACGGCTGTTCTTTTTGAGCCGGTGATTTCTACTGATTTCATGTTCTGATCTTTAAATTTTTAATTATGGTACTCAGTCCTCCCTCTCCGGGGAGAGGGCAAACAGCATACATAACAATCATGCCGTCCGGAAAAAGCGTGGCAAAGATATAAAATTACTTGTAGAATAATGAACTGATTGATTCATTTTTATACACCCGATTGATCGCTTCTCCGAATTCATCGGCGACAGTGATATATTTTATTTTTGGCGATGCTTTTTTCGCCGGAATGGAGTCGGTAAAATAAACTTCCTTCAGGGCGGAGTCTTCAATTCGCTCATAGGCAGGTTCCGACAATAAACCATGCGCGGCAAAGGCACGCACCGAACTGGCCCCTTCTTTGATCATCAGTCCCGCGGCTTTCGTGATCGTGCCGGCTGTGTCGATCAGGTCGTCCAC
>CAZANK010000197.1:0-6814 GCA_964486235.1 uncultured Prolixibacteraceae bacterium
CCGCGCATCGAAGAAGTGATCTCACATCGGTTATTCATCCCTTCGTTCCCTGAAGACCAAAAAAATGCTGAATCTCTGAACGTAGCTACCGCCGCGGCGATTTGCTGTTCCGAATTCCGTCGCCGTCAGCTTGCCTCATGACCGCGCATGCACTGAGCCTTTCCCCGGTCTCATTTTCCTGACCGTGGTCTTCACCCGGATTGAACGACGCGTCGCTCGCGGCTATCTGACAAGCTTTTTGTATTTGATCCGTTTAGGGCCCTCGTCGCCCAGCCGCTTCCGCCGGTTTTCCTCATATTCGGAGTAGCTTCCCTCGAAGAAACAGACGACCGATTCCCCCTCGAACGCGAGGATGTGTGTGGCGATCCGGTCCAGAAACCAACGATCGTGCGAGATCACGACCGCGCAGCCTGCAAAATCAATCAGGCCCTCTTCGAGCGCCCGGAGGGTGTTCACGTCGATGTCATTGGTCGGTTCGTCAAGAAGGAGCACGTTCCCTTCCTCCTTCAGCGCCATGGCGAGGTGAAGCCTGTTCCGCTCGCCACCGGAGAGGGTGCCACATTTTTTTTCCTGGTCGGACCCGCTGAAATTAAAGCGGGAGACATACGCCCGGGCGTTAATTTGCCTTCCTCCCATCGAAATCAGGTCATTTCCCCCGGAAATCACCTCATAGACCGTTTTACCGGGATCGATGGCTCCGTGCGACTGGTCCACATAAGCCAGCCTGACCGTTTCACCCACGTCGAAGCGACCCCTATCCGGCTCCAGTTGTTTCATGATCAGCCTGAAGAGCGTGGTTTTCCCGGCCCCGTTGGGACCGATGACACCGACAATGCCGTTAGGAGGCAGGAAAAAGTTCAGGTTCTCGAACAGCAGGCGGTCGCCAAACGCTTTGGTAACGTCTCTTGCTTCAATCACGTTATCGCCCAGCCGGGGACCGTTGGGAATAAAGATTTCAAGTTTCTCCTCTTTTTGCTTCACATCCTCGTTCATCAATTGGTCGTAAGCGTTCAGCCGGGCCTTTGCTTTGGCATGACGGGCTTTGGGGGCCATTCTGATCCATTCCAGCTCGCGTTGGAGGGTTCTGCTTCGCTTCGATTGTTGTTTCTCTTCCCGGGCGAGCCGCTGTGTTTTTTGTTCCAGCCACGACGAGTAATTGCCTTTCCAGGGAATCCCTTCGCCCCGGTCGAGCTCAAGGATCCAGCCCGCTACATTGTCCAGAAAATAACGGTCGTGGGTAATGCAAATCACCGTCCCCGGGTACTGCTGCAGGTGCATTTCAAGCCACTGTACCGATTCCGCATCGAGGTGATTGGTCGGCTCATCGAGCAAAAGGACATCCGGCTGTTTCAGCAGCAACCGGCACAGCGCCACACGGCGCTGCTCGCCTCCTGAAAGTGAGGGGACAGGCATATCTTCGGGCGGACAACGCAACGCGTCCATGGCACGTTCCAACCGGGTATCCAGATTCCACGCGTCATATTGATCGATCTTCTCCTGGAGCCGGGCCTGCTCGGCCATCAGCGCGTCCATTTTATCCGGGTCGTCCAGCACGTCCGGATCGCCAAAACGAAGGTTCACCTCCTCGTACGCCTTTAACACGTCGACGACTTCCTGCATCCCCTCTTCGACGACTTCGCGGACCGTCTTCAACGGGTCAAGATGAGGTTCCTGTTCCAGATAGCCGACCGTGTAGCCCGGCGAAAAAACAACTTCTCCCTGGTATGATTTTTCCAATCCCGCGATGATTTTCAGAAGGGTGGACTTCCCCGAACCGTTAAGCCCAATGATCCCGATTTTTGCACCGAGGAAAAATGAAAGCGAAATATCCTTTAAGACCTGTTTCTGGGGAGGGTAAGTTTTACTCACCCGGTACATCGAAAAAATAACCTTTTTATCGTCTGCCATACTTTATCAAATAACGATTTCTAAAAAGAAACATGTAAAGAAACCGGGAAGTCCCGGAAAAAGCCTGGAGAAAAAAAAAGCTGCCAGGCAATGCCGGACAGCTCCTTTATCAATTTTAAACAACTACCCTGCTTTCGGTTCTTCATTCTCAGCAGCCGGCACATCAGCCTGAACATCTTCAGCGACAGGAGCTTCCTCAACGACGGGAGCTTCTTCGGCAACAGGAGCTTCCTCAACGACGGGAGCTTCTTCGGCAACCGGCGTTGCAGCTTCAGTAACGGGGGCTTCATTCGCCGCTTCAGCTTTCGGCGCTCCCTTTACAGGCGCTGCCTTTGCAGCCGGAGCGGGTGATTCAGTCTTTTTGGAAGGCCCGCGCCGTGAACGCCGTGACTTTGTCTTCGTTTCCTTAGCAGCCAGCATGTTCTCGTTGAAATCGACGAGCTCGATCATGCACATGTCGGCGCTGTCGCCCGGACGGCTCCCCGTTTTCAGGATCCGCGTATATCCTCCGGGACGGTCTCCGACTTTTTCTGCCACATCCCTGAACAACTCGGACACGGCCGTCTTGCTTTTCAGGTAACTGAAAACCATGCGACGGGAGTGGGTTGTGTCATTTTTCGCTTTTGTGATCAGGGGCTCAATATAGCCCCTCAACGCTTTTGCCTTCGCCACAGTGGTATTAATTCTCTTATGAAGAATCAACGAATTAGCCATATTTGCCAACAACGCTTTACGATGAGCACTTGTTCTGCCAAGATGGTTGATTTTTCTATTATGTCTCATTGTTGCCTATTCCTTGTCTAATTTATATTTACTAATATCCATTCCGAATGTCAAATTCATGGCGTTCAGCAGATCATCCAGTTCTGTCAGGGACTTTTTCCCGAAGTTCCTGAATTTAAGCAAATCGTTACGGTTATAGGTAACCAACTCGCCCAGCGTTTCCACATCGGCAGCCTTCAGACAGTTTAATGCACGAACTGACAGATCCATATCAACCAGCTTGGTTTTTAGCAATTGCCGCATGTGCAGAACCTCTTCATCAAACTCTTCATTGGCAAATTTCTCATCGGAATCGATCGTGATCTTTTCGTCAGAGAAGAGCATAAAATGATAGATCAGTATCTTTGCTGCCTCCTTCAGGGCATCTTTCGGGAAGATGGAACCGTCGGTGACGATTTCAATGATCAGCTTCTCATAGTCGGTTTTCTGCTCAACGCGATAATTCTCCACCGTATATTTGACATTTCGGATCGGCGTGAAAATCGAATCAACGGGAATTAACCCAAACTCAGCATCGACCAGTCTGTTTTCAGCACTGGAGATATAGCCGCGTCCTTTGTTAATGGAAATCTCCATCTGCAACTTAACATCAGCCTCCATGCGGCAAATAACCAGTTCAGGATTCAGCACCCGGAAGCCGGTCATAAACTTATTGATGTCGCCGGCGGTAAATTTTTCCTGGCCGGTAAGCGTGACAGGGACTTTTTCGCTGTCAAAATCCTCGACCTCCCTTTTAAAACGGACTTGCTTCAGATTCAGGATAATCTCGGTGACATCCTCCATGACGCCTTGAACCGTCGCGAACTCATGATCGACGCCTTCAATTTTAACAGATGTGATTGCAAAACCTTCCAAAGACGATAGCAGGATACGGCGCAACGCATTGCCGATGGTAATGCCATAACCAGGCTCCAACGGACGAAATTCGAACTTGCCGAATTTGTCGTCAGATTCCAGCATGATTACTTTGTCAGGTTTTTGGAACGCTAATATTGCCATAATAGTACTGAGTATTTTTAATATTTGGAATACAACTCTACAATCAGTTGCTCTTTGATGTTCTCAGGAATTTCTTCCCGTTCAGGGCGATTGAGGAATTTTCCAGCCATTTCAGCGCTGTCCCATTCCAGCCAGGCATACTTGCCATAACGGCGTGACGCCAAGGATTCGGTGATCACTTCAAGTGATTTTGACTTTTCACGGACGCCAACCACGTCACCCGGACGGAGCTGGTATGACGGAATATTCACGACACTTCCGTTCACCGTAATATGCCGGTGTGATACCAACTGACGGGCAGCGGCCCTGGAATTTGCGACGCCCAGACGAAAGACCACATTATCCAGCCTTGATTCCAGCATTTTGAGTAACTCCTCACCGGTAATCCCCTTTGAAGCCGCCGCTTTTTTGAACAAATTGGAAAACTGCCTTTCGAGCATGCCGTAAGTGTACTTTGCCTTTTGCTTTTCCTTAAGCTGCAGACCGTATTCCGATTTCTTGCGCCTGCGGCTGGCCAGCCCGTGGAAACCGGGAGGATAGTTCTTTTTTTCAAGTACTTTATCAGGCCCGAAAATGGGTTCACCGAATTTCCGGGCGATCTTTGATTTTGGTCCGATATATCTTGCCATGATTCTACCAATTAATAATTAAACACGTCTTCTTTTTGCCGGGCGGCAGCCGTTATGCGGCAGCGGCGTCACATCGACAATTTCGCTAACCTGAATGCCGACGCTGTTAATTGCCCGGACCGCAGATTCACGGCCATTTCCGGGGCCTTTTACAAAGACCTTCACTTTTCTCAGCCCAAGATCATAGGCCGTTTTTGCACATTCCTCGGCTGCTACCTGAGCCGCGTAAGGCGTATTTTTCTTCGATCCTCTGAACCCTTTCTTCCCGGCCGACGACCAGGAAATCACTTCCCCGTTATTATTCGCCAGCGAGATGATAATATTATTAAAGGAGGAATGAACGTGAGCCTGTCCGGTAGCCTCAACAACAACAACTCTCTTTTTTGTAGTTCCAGTTTTTTTTGCCATAACTTACTTCTCAATTATTTAGTGGCTTTCTTTTTATTCGCTACGGTTTTCTTCCGCCCCTTACGCGTCCGGGCATTGTTCTTGGTACTTTGCCCACGAACCGGGAGGCCCAGACGGTGGCGAATGCCACGGTAGCAGCCAATGTCCATTAACCGCTTGATATTCAGTTGGGTTTCAGAACGAAGTTCGCCTTCCACCTTAAAATTATCACTGATCACTTTACGAATAGCACCAAACTGTTCGTCGTTCCAATCCTGTACTTTGGTATCGAAATCAACGCCGGCCTGTGAGAGGATATACCGGGCACGGCTCCGGCCAATACCGAAGACATAGGTTAAAGCCACTTCCCCTCTTTTATGATTAGGAATATCAACTCCGACAATACGAGCCATAAATTTTTTTTTACAAAGTTAATTAATTATCCTTGACGCTGTTTGAACTTAGGATTCTTTTTGCTGATCACGTACAAACGGCCTTTTCTGCGCACGATTTTACAGTCTGCGCTACGTTTTTTGATGGATACTCTTACTTTCATGATCGCTATCTTCTTTTAATTTTTATATCGAAATGTAATCCTTCCTTTGGTCAGATCATAAGGAGACATCTCCACTTTCACTTTATCGCCGGGAAGAATCTTGATATAATGCATACGCATTTTACCAGAGATGTGCGCCGTAATCACATGCCCGTTTTCAAGTTCAACCCTGAACATCGCATTTGACAACGCTTCAATGATTGCTCCGTCTTGTTCTATGGAAGGCTGTTTCGCCATAAATTTTTATCGTTCTAAATTTTAACCGGGTTGTTCATTCAACCCGGAAGAAATGCTCCAAAAAGATCAATACATTGCTGCCCCGGAACCTGAACGACCTTTGATCCGCCCCGACTTCATCAATCCGTCATAATGTCGCATCAACAGATGACTTTCGATCTGCTGAAGGGTGTCCAGCACTACGCCAACAAGGATCAGCAACGACGTTCCGCCGAAAAAATAGGCGAACTGGGTGTTGATTTGGGCCATCATGGCAAAAGCCGGCAAAATGGTTACAATCCCAAGGAAAATCGATCCCGGAAGGGTAATCCGCGACATGACGGTATCCAGAAATTCGACAGTCTTTTTCCCCGGTTTAATTCCGGGAATAAAACCACCGTTCTTTTTCATGTCCTCCGCCATCTGCACCGGGTTCACGGTAATTGCCGTGTAAAAATAAGTAAACACGACAACCAGCAGGAACTGCAGGAAGTTATACCAGAATCCGGTATGATTGGACATGGCGGCTGCAAACCCGCTCATCCGCTCCGAATTGGCAAATCCGGCAATGGTGAGCGGAACAAACATAATCGCCTGCGCGAAAATGATTGGCATCACGCCGGCTGCATTCACCTTTAACGGGATATACTGGCGTACGCCTCCATATTGTTTGTTTCCCACGATCCGCTTGGCATACTGCACCGGAATCCGGCGTGTGCCCTGAACCAGCAGAATACTGCCCATAAATACGAGGAACAAAACGACAAACTCGATCAGGAAAACGACCAAACCTCCGCCCTGCTGTTCCAGCCGGGAGACAAACTCCGCGAACACGGAGAAAGGAAGGCGGGCAATGATCCCGATCATGATGATCAGGGAAATGCCGTTTCCGATTCCCCTGTCGGTGATTCGTTCACCCAGCCACATGATAAACATCGATCCGGCAGTCAGGATAATCGTTGATGTGATCTTGAACATCCATCCGCTGACCGCAAAAGCTTCGGCCGGAAGCTGAAACGTCAGGTTAGCCAGGTACGCGGGCGCCTGGAAGAGCAAGATCACGACCGTCAGATAACGGGTGATCTGGTTGATCTTTCTCCTTCCGGATTCTCCCTCTTTCTGTAGCCGCTGAAAATACGGAACGGCAATTCCCATCAACTGGATGACGATTGAGGCAGAAATATAAGGCATAATCCCCAAAGCAAATACGGACGCGTTTGAGAAAGCGCCCCCGGAAAACATATCCAGCAACCCCAGCAACCCGTCTGAGGTTTGTTCCTTCAATTGCCCAAGCTGGGCCGGGTCAATCCCGGGCAGGGCAACAAAAGACCCCAAC
>CAZANK010000198.1:0-6795 GCA_964486235.1 uncultured Prolixibacteraceae bacterium
GCTCTCGATATCCTTGAAATTCCCACGGAGAACCAATCGCGGTATGTGATCCTGGCAATTCTATTGATGATCCTTATTTTTGGATTGGTAAACATCTTATGTTGGAGACTTTTTCACGCATTCTTTCCTTATGGCGCATAAACCACAAAATATCAACATTAAAAACAGACGGGCCTTTTTTGACTACGACATCCTGGAGAAATTCGTAGCGGGCATCCAGTTGGCCGGTACCGAAATCAAATCGGTCAGAAACAGCAAAGCCAGCATTTCCGAAGCGTACTGCCGGTTTGCCGGAAACGAACTCTATGTCGTCAACATGAACATCTCGGAATATGATTTTGGCAATATCAACAACCACGAGGCACGCCGTGACCGCAAACTGTTACTCAACAAAAAAGAGCTGGAGAAGCTTCAGAAAAAAACAAAAGAAAGTGGGTTCACGATCATCCCCTTAAAAATGTTCATCAACGACCGTGGACTTGCCAAGCTGGAAATTGGTCTTGCCAAAGGGAAAAAGACCTTTGACAAGCGCGAAACGCTGAAACAAAAGGACGCCCGGCGTGATATGGACCGGGCTATGAAACATTAAAAGGGAGTTATTTAAAAAAGGGATTTTGATACGAAAGGTTAACGATCGAGGATCGAAAGGCAGGCTCAAGTATTGAGACACAAGACGAAAAAAGTCTAATGCGTAACGAGTCGTGCGTAAAGACAATCAGCTATTCCGAGAATCCGAGAATCTGAGCTTCTGGTCTGATGGCTCGCCACTTGCGAAAAATGAACAATTTCACTATGAAACGAAAGTATTTAACCAAAGCCTCCAAATTTAAAAAGACGCCTTTTGTTGAAGTGAGAAACGAGGCTTATCAGGTGATCAACGGGTGGGAAGCGATCCTCACAAAGCTGAATGAAGCTATTGCATTGATCGGCAAGAAGAAAAAACGGGTGGTCATCGAAACGTACCAGGGAGTTATCCATGAAGAAGTGGAAATCAATCTGAAAAACGGGCTGATAACAGATCGTTTCGTCCGGGCCGAAGATTTCATGTTGCCGGAGGACGAAATCAAAAAACTGATTTTCCCCGATGTGACCCATGACCGGATATTCGGATTCCTCACCCGTTTGGGGATCGATGCCTTTTATGATGAAAAGAAAGTCCATACATTCCGCGAAGAGACCAGTCAGACGGAAGGTACCCTGGTGATCTATGGCACCGGGGCCGCTCATCTTTGCCCGGACCCCGATTTACTGGTATACGCCGATATGGCCCGGTGGGAGATCCAGCTTCGCATGCGCCGGCATCTGGTTGACAATATTGGTGTAAAAAATCGTGAAACGCCCGACTGGATGCTGTTATACAAGCAGGGATTTTTTGTGGACTGGCGCGTATGTGACCGTCTGAAAAAGAAACTTTTCGACCGCTGGGGCTTTGTGTTGGATACCAACAAACAAGGGCAGCCCAAGCTTGTGGAAGGCAAAGCGGTTTTGGAAGGGCTGGAAACAGCGAGCCGGCAGCCCTTCAGTGTGGTTCCGTTCTTTGATCCGGGCCCCTGGGGAGGTCAATGGATGAAAGAGGCCTGCAACCTGGGTACTGAACCGCAAAACTATGCCTGGTGTTTTAACTGTGTCCCTGAGGAAAACAGTCTCCTGCTCAAATTTGGCGAAGACGTCATCGAAATCCCCTCCGTCAACCTCGTTTTCCGCCATCCGCACGAGCTGTTGGGTGAGCCTGTCCACGGACGGTTTGGCGATGAATTCCCGATCCGTTACGATTTCCTGGATACCATGGACGGCGGCAACCTGAGTTTGCAGGTGCATCCGCTTACCGAGTATATCCAGGAGAAATTCGGGATGCATTACACGCAGGACGAGAGTTATTACATGATGGATACGGAAGACGACGCTGTTGTCTATTTGGGCCTAAAGGAAGGTGTCGATCCGGAAGCCATGATCGGTGAACTGGAGGAAGCGCAGGCCGGAGGCGTATCCTTTAACGCTGAAAAGCATGTCCAGACCTGGCCGGTCCAAAAACACGACCATGTGCTGATCCCTGCAGGTACCGTGCATTGCTCAGGAAAAAACAGCATGGTATTGGAAATCAGTTCGACACCGTACATTTTCACGTTTAAGTTATGGGACTGGGGACGTCTCGGTCTGGATGGAAAGCCCCGTCCGATCAATATCGAACACGGGAAAAACGCAATCCAGTGGAACCGGACCACCGGATGGACCCGGGAAAACCTGATTAACCGGATTGAAAAGGTCGGTGAAGGCGATGGCTGGGTTGAAGAGCGAACCGGCTTGCACGAACGCGAATTTATTGAGACCCGCCGTCATTGGTTCACGAAAAAAACCAAACATGATACGAATGGCGGGGTCCACGTGATTTGTCTGGTAGAAGGGGATGCCGTTGTGGTGGAAAGCCCCGTAAACGCCTGTGAGCCGTGCGTGGTCAATTACGCGGAAGTCTTTATAGTCCCGGCTGCAGTCGGCAAATACACCATCACGCCTTACGGAACGGCAGAGGGGGCCAAATGCGGAACATTGAAAGCATATATCAGGCATTAGGACGGAGACCGGAAAAAGGAGACCGGGAACCGATCCTTTTTCGCTCCGCGTCCGGCCCTCAAAGCAAAGGAATGGCAAGGGTTCGTCCCCTGAATTTATGCAGCATGCTCATCCTTTTCCGCTAATTATAGAGGAAAGATAAATCATTCTATCGATTTATTAAAAACAGATCGTATACGCTGCAACTTGTTTTTTTGTACTTTTAGCGCGAGACTAATACGATTCGTTTGAAGACAAGCGCCGCTAAAATAGACCAGAAACTGATGATCCGCCTGAAAAACGGGGACATGCTGGCTTTTGACTTGCTATATCAGCATTACTGCCATAAGCTGTTTTCGTTTGTGCTTAAAATACTTAAGAATGAGATATTGACAATACCTTGCTGATCAATCTTTTATTCACCTGTCTTTTTTTGCGGTGAAGCTGGTCTCCCGAAGCGCAACTTCTCCCCCTGTTTTAAAGACATCGCCGGTAAACCGTTCCGCGATATTTTGAATATTCTGGAACGGCTGCAAATCATTGTTTCTTCCGACACATGGTTATCTCTCAGTGAACTGCGAAATGATTTAACACATGAGTATCCAATGATGGTTGACGAGACGGCAGACAAGGTGAATTAAATACTTGTCGAATTAATGTGCGGATATAAGGTAATAAAAGAAAACTTTTCTTACTTTTACAATACTTCGGTAAATAATAATATAAATATTTGGAAATCAATAAAATAAGTGTTATAAAATTTGGATAAAATCCTGAAAATCAGTACCATGAAGGATCACTCCGTAATAGAACAAGAATATTCTCCAGGGTTGGCAATAATATTAAGCGCCTCATGTACAGTATCTTGAAAATTAAATCTTTTTCAAAGCTAAACAAGCCCTGAAAAGATTTTATTGTGTGCGTTCTTAAAAAATTGCATAAAATAAAGTAATTGCTTAAACTTGCTGAAAACCAGAACTGAAAGAAACCTAAATATGAAACTGGTTCATCAAACAGCAGATGATATTGTCATCCTGAGTGTCTCCGGCAAGATTGACACAAATACATCTTCAGAATTCGAGACCGAAATCCAATCGGTGATTGACGGCGGCGGGAAAAAAATCCTTATCGACTGTACGCAACTGGATCATATCAGCAGCGCAGGGCTCCGCGTTATCCTGCTCGCGGCGAAAAAGTTAAAGCGATCGGACGGAAAAATTGTGCTTTCTTCGTTAAAAGAACACGTGAAAGCGATTTTTGAAATTGCCGGTTTCTCAGATATGCTCCCGATCGCAGCAACGATCGACGAAGGAATAAATAACTTTTGATCCCCTCCGGAATGCCATTCAGCCTTGCAGTCATCAATTAACCCTATTCAAACAGTTCAACCCAAAATGCGTAAACCTGCTAACCTGATTTATGGCGTCGACGATAAGCCGCCTTTCATGATGAGCCTGATGATGGGTACACAGCACGTGTGCCTGATGTTTATCACCATGATCCTGCCGGTTGTCATTGTCCGCCAACTGTCGGGGACAATCACACCGCAGGAAGCCCGCAGTTTTATGAGTATCTCGATGTTTTCGGGCGGCCTTGTAACCATACTCCAGGCCTGAACATGAAATGGGCATTCGACTTTTCATTGATCATCCCGTTCATCGTTGCAACAATTTGCTCAACTTTTAAAACTGTCGGCGATCTGGTAACCTGCCAGAAAATAAATGACTCAGAATGGAAGCGCCCCAAAATGAAAAATGTCTCAAAAGGGATCTTCGCAGACGGGCTTGGCGGAATTATCCCGGGAATTTTAGGGGGATTCGGTCAATCAACATCTTCATCCAATATCGGGCTATCGATCGCCACGGGCGCTACAAGCAGAATAATCGCTTACACGGCCGGGGCCATCTTCATTTTGCTTGCATTTTTCCCAAAACTTGCTGAAGTGTTTATCATCATGCCCAAACCGGTGATTGGAGCCGTTTTGATCTTTTCTGTCACCTTTATGATCACAGCAGGTTTCCAGATGATGATGTCACGGATGCTTGATGCCCGGAAGATCTTTGTGATCGGCATTTCGATCATATTCGGGTTAAGCGTCGATGTTGCGCCCGGATTGTATGCAGGGATTCATTCCTGGATTAAACCTGTTTTTGGATCTTCCCTTTCGCTGGCTACGATCATGGCAATTATTTTAAACCTCATTTTCCGGCTGGGAATAGCTAAACAAAAATCCCTGCTCATTGCTCCTGACAAATATAACAGCGATTTAATCTTTGATTTTATGGAAACGCAAGGTGGGGCATGGGGAGCAAGAAGAGATGTCATCAGTAAATCAGTGATCGCGTTAACAGAAATAACCGAAACACTGATCAGTTGTAAGATGGTGAAGAGCGACATTGTCATTGATGTGAAATTCGATGAATATCGTCTTGATATAAAAGTAGCGTACAGCGGGGAATGCCTTGAATTTTTCGATGAAATCCCGGACGACGAAGATCTGGCAAATACCAAAACAGGTGCAAAAAAACTGTCAGGCTACCTCATTAAAAAATCAATTGACCGGCTAAACGTCAAAACACATGAAGATAAACAGATCATCTCCCTTCATTTTAAACATTAATCCGGGAACAATTATTTTTTATGGTTTTTCTTTTTTGATTTACATGCAGGTGAATTATTTTAGAACACGCTCCTTATTTCACAGCGATTCAGAGGATTAATGCGCTGAATCGCTGTGAAAGGGATGATCCTATTGCGCTATCCTTATCCAATTTGATCTGTTTTCCAAAAAAAATTCCTGCCGGGTAGTGGTGTCTGCCGGGTTAAACGCATTACTGTTCAAAAATTGGCTGAGGGCACCGGTGGATATCAAAACGAAAGGGAAGCGGATGAAAGAATGGCAGCTTTATAACGGCTCGGCAGGACCCCTCCCCTACAGTCCCCAGTACCAGATCGAAACCTCTCCCGAAGAAGAGATCACGCTCATCCCTTAGGGATGTACCACCTTGAGCCACGGCAATTGGCGTTGCCTACATGAACAATACGATGGCGATCGTGTTGGCCGCAGTCTATTTCCCATCTCTTCTCGTGCTGATGGTCCTTTCCGAAATACCCTGGAACACCCTGCTGGTCCCTTTCCGGAAAATCATGAATCACAAAGCCGCTTAGAATGAATTCCGGTCGATCAGTTGGAAAGGGTTGGCGATCTGTCCTTTGATCGTCCCCTTAACCAGTCCCGCCGCTGTTTTTCCCATCCGGACAAAGTCGGTGCTTAACACGGAAATACCTCCGGCGATCATTTCCTTCACCGGATGGTCATCGAACGAAATAATGCCGATGTCGCGCACGGGCTTCCATCCCCGTTCATTCATCAGTTTTAAGGTTTGGACCAGCTCCAGATCATCAAAAACAATGAAAAGCTCATGCTTCTGAAGGTTTTCGGGGGTGATATTCCGGATGATCGAATGGGTCAACTGATGGTCCTCACAGAAGGCCCTGAAGCCGGCCTGCGTCCCCGCCGGGACAAACTGAAAGTCACTTTGCGACAAACTCAGACGGACGGCCCGGTACTCCCTGACCTTACCGATCTTTGACAAAAGAGCCTGGTAAATATCCCGGTGAAAGTCCTGGTAAACAGCGCCGGCATTGCTGTTTAAGTGTTCGGGAAAATTGTCGATAAACACGGTTTTCTTTTCCGGCATCTGATTCAGGAACCTCCTGATGTCTTCCGACAGGTGGGGCATCAGCACATAATGACTGTATTTGCCCTGATTTTCGCGGATCAGCTTTTCAAAACGCTTCGCATTATAGTGATGGAAAAAGACATGGATATCGGTCTGATCGTCAAACTCACTCCGGAATGAATCGTACAAAATCTCCTTGAAGGCCGTGATCCGGTCAAACAATAAAAAAACCCGGTAACGCAGGGCGATATCAACACTGGCAATAAAATACCCCTTCCCCTGTCTGGATGTAATGATCCCCAGTTCGCGGAGTTCTTCAAAGGCCCTCACGATCGTCCCTGCCGACAAACCGAACTCGCCTGCCAGCTTATGGATCGACGGCAACTGATCGCCGGGAACCAGCTTACCAGACCCGATCCCCTGTCCGATCGACTCTTGGATCTGCTTAAACACAGGCACTTCAGAACGCCTATTCAGCGTAAGGCCCCACTTCTTTATGTTTTTCAACATATCCACTGTAAAAGCATAAAGATAAATCTTAATTCTAATTTTCGGCTGTATAAGT
>CAZANK010000199.1:0-6775 GCA_964486235.1 uncultured Prolixibacteraceae bacterium
TTTTTTGGCCGGATGATCCGCAGAAGCCCATGACCGCGTTGCTGGAAAACTACCTGGCGGGACAACTGAAGTGCCTTCCCGATATCCTCCCCATGTATGCCCCAACCATTAACAGTTATAAGCGCTTGCGTCTTGGCGCCTGGGCCCCTTCTACCGTCACCTGGGGCAAGGATAACCGCACGGCGGCAATCCGCCTGATCAGCAGCGACAAGCGTTCGGCGCGGCTCGAAATGCGTGTCCCCGGAGCCGACTGCAATCCCTATCTGGCGATGGCCGCCGCGCTGGCTTCAGGCCTGTATGGAATCCGGAATAACCTGACGCTGACGATCCCTGAATCCTGTGGCAATGCCTATGAAGACACCCGGGCTGTCCGGCTGCCCGCCAGTTTGGCAGAAGCCACACAGGCCATGCGCAAATCGGCCATTGCCCGGGAATTGTTTGGAGATTCGTTCGTGGAACACTTCGTCAGCACCAGGGAGTGGGAATGCCGTGAATTCGAACGAACGGTCACGGAATGGGAAGTGAAGCGGTATCTTGAGATCATCTAGATTCATCATGATGCAGACGATCGACTATTTTCAAATCATCAGACAGGCCTGGGAGGAATTTGACGGCAGACATCAAATAAGGGGGATTTACGACGTGAGCGCCCATGTGTCGACCAATCAGGTATACAAGGTGTCGTTTTACAACCGGAAACCTGTTTTTGCCAAGCTGTCTGACTACGGACGGTTTGAAGATTTCCGCGAAGACCATATTATCATCAACAATTTAGCCAACAACCTGGAAGTACCTTATGAAAATTTTCTGGCCCGCTCGCTCGTCAAAAGAAACGAACTCTTTATTTACCGGTATGATCAGCAAAAACGCACGGCATGGGTGATCTTTTACAATCCCCTTAAGGTAAAATGCAGGCTCCCGCGCCGCCTTGACGAAAAACACATCAAAAAGACGGGAAGGGAGCTGGCCCGCTTTCACCTTGCCTGTTCCAATGTATGCAGGCAATTACCCATTTCCTCCAAAAACCTGGTGACCGATATCCATCAACTGATCAAAAATATTCAGGAGAATACCCTGATCGAGACGAAGGAACATAAGAAAATGATCCTCGAACAGTGTGATATCTTCCTTAGAAATGCCGACAACATCAATTATCTGACCGATCTGGAATCCATTCCGGTATTCGTGGACTGGAATATCGGGAATTTCTCCATCACACAGGAGGGAAAGTTTTACTCGCGCTGGGATTATGACTGGTTTCGTGAAGCAAACCGCGTGATCGATTTTTATTTCTTCAGCCGCGTTGTTTCAGACATCGGCGACCGCACCGTGTTCAGCTACCTGATCGATCCGCTGATGGAAGACCGGTTTATGCTGTTCCTGAAGGAATATCACCGCATTTACCCGCTGACGGAGCCGGAAGTCCGCCTCATCCGGGAAGCCTACCGGTTCTTTATCCTTAATTATGTGATCAAGGATGGCGCTTACTTTTTCCGCGAAGCTTATGCCCGCAAACTCCAGAAGGAAGCATACGAGGCTTATCTTCCCGCCATTGAAACGAACTACCATGTCGAAAAGCTGTTAAAAGCACTAAAACTGTAAGATGAGAATCACCGAATTTAAAAGCATCGTGACCCAATACAAAACTGTATTTTTCGATGCCTTTGGCGTTATAAAAAATCATAAGGGGATCATCCCGGGGATTGAAAAAACCTTTGAATTCCTCGACACCCACGACATCAACTATTTCATCCTCACCAACGATGCTTCAAGGAGTCCCGAGGCCTTGACCCATACCTATCTGAGAAGCGGAATTACCAGCGTCACGCCCGAAAAGATCATCTCGTCGGGGATGCTGGCGAGGGACTGGCTCAGCCTGAAGATCAGGAAAGGGACAGTCGCCTACATCGGCACGGTCGAATCGGCCCATTATATTGAGACCGCCGGACTGGAAACCATTCCGGTTGGGGAGATTGACCTGAATGATCTCGATCACATTGAGGGAGTCGCATTTCTGGACGATGAAGGGTTCGACTGGACGCGCGATCTGAATAAGGTCATCAACCTCCTGCGGAAAAAAAATATGCCGGTGGTCGTCGCCAACACGGATATCAACTACCCGGTGAGCAAAAATGATATTGCCGTGGCAATCGGAAGCCTTTCAAAGATGGTCGAGGAAGTGCTTGGCAAGCATTTTATCCGGTTTGGAAAACCGGATGTCCAGATGTTTATGTATGGGTATGAAAAGGCCTGCGCCTTCAAACCGGTCAGGAAGGAAGAAATCCTGATGGTTGGTGATACCCTGTTGACTGATATTATCGGCGGCAACAAATTCGGCATCGACACGGCCCTGGTGCTTTCAGGAAATACCTTGCCCGAAATGGCCCAGGTAAGGATCACCACCTCCGGGATCATTCCCAACTACGTCTGCAAGAACGTGCTGATCAACGGCGACTATTGAGTAACGGGTAACGAAGCGAGTCTTGAGTAAACATCTTGCCAGGAGCTCTAAACCCGGTCTGAGGTATGCCAGATTATTGAAAGCTTTCAGATACATCTTGAACTGCTGCATTTCAAATGGGCTAAATCTATGTCTTTTTTACCACTTTTAGCCGAATATTGATTACTAATCCGGCTAAATCAGAAAAAAATCATTACATTTAGCCCGTAATTTAACGACTTATGAATACGATCGCCGGAAGAAAAGAGGAACAGAAATTAATGAAAATGCTTCTGGAAGGAGATAGACCGGAATTTCTGGCCATCTACGGCAGAAGGAGGGTTGGCAAAACCTTTCTGGTCAGGAATGTGTACCCAAAGGAAATTGTCTTCCAGATGACCGGAACGGCGAACAGTACAACCCAAAGGGAACTGACAAACTTTTTCACTTCACTGAAACTGGCAGATCCGGGAACGGAGTATGACAAATGCCCCGAAAACTGGTTTGCCGCTTTCCGGTTACTTCAAAGCTACCTGGAAAAGAGAAAGGACAGGAAAAAGGTTATTTTTTTTGATGAGTTGCCATGGATCGATACTCCCCGGTCGGATTTCATATCGGGACTTGAACATTTCTGGAATGCCTGGGCCTCTGCCAGACCCGATGTTGTTCTGGTGGTGTGTGGTTCAGCCGCTTCATGGATGATCAATAATCTGATCAACAATAAAGGTGGATTGTATAACCGGGTAACCAGAAGGATCAGGCTCATGCCATTTACCTTATTTGAAACGGAAGAATATTTCCGGATGAAAAAAATAATCCTGGACAGGTACCAGATCGTCCAGCTCTATATGGTGATGGGAGGAATACCTTTTTATCTGAATGAGATTATGCCCGGCAAAAGTGCTGCCCAGGAAATAGACCGTTTATGCTATACCGAGACGGGACTATTGCGGTCTGAATACAAGAATCTTTACCACTCTTTATTCAACAGGGCCCAAAAGCATATCGCTATTATCGAAGCGCTGGCAAGAAAAAGTAAGGGGCTTACCCGGGAAGAATTGATCAAATCAAGCAGACTGCCCAATGGGGGAAATACGACCAAAGCGATCAACGAACTGGAGGAAAGCGGTTTTTTATCCAAGATTTATCCCTTTGCCAGGAAAAAGAAAAATATTTTGTATCGTCTTATTGATCCATATTCCTTGTTTTACCTGAAGTTCATGCAGGATGAAAGGGCTACAGGATCAGGTTCCTGGTTAAGCAGGATCGATCATCCTTCCTGGAGGGCGTGGAGTGGCTATGCCTATGAAAACATCTGTTTTACACATATTTTTCAGATCAAGAAGGCTCTCGGCATCAGCGGGGTCTATACCGAAATATCATCCTGGAAAAACGCAGAACACGGGGTACAGGTCGACCTGATCATTGACAGGAGAGATCAGGTGATCTCCCTTTGCGAGATCAAGTTCTCAAAAGACCCTTATGCCATCAGCAAAAGTTACCGGAGTGAACTGGAAAAAAAGCGATCTGCTTTCCGTACCCAAACAAAGACCAGAAAAACTGTTTTTCTGACCATGATCACCACCTTTGGTCTGGAAGAGAATAAACATTCCCTTGGTTTTGTCCAAAACACCATCGATCTGAATGATCTGTTTAAACCGGCATAACAGACCAAAATAAATCTGTTTTTCCTGCATCATTCAAATCAAAACCAGGCAATCTATTTGCAAGTGCAATTTTGATAATACGACAGTATATCGTATCTTGCATCGTATTTATAAAATTGAGAAATCATGAAAGTTACAGCAATTATTGATGATAAAACAATAAAGGATGCGATGAAGTATTCAAATGCATCTACGATTACCGATACTCTGAAAATAGCGTTGAAAGAGTATATCAGGCTGCAGAAATTAAAGGATTTGAGTGAAATGATTAAAAGTCAACATCTTCGATTCAATTTTACGGCTGATGAAATGCGAAATCTTAACAGAGGGCTATGAGTATTATTTTAGACACCTCTGTCTGGATTGAATATTTTAAAGGGAATGATGAGTATTTTGATCCTTGTCAACAGCTTATTGAAAAGGGAGCAGTTAAGACCATTGAATTAATATTTGCAGAACTCCTGCAGGGTGCTCACAGTAGTAAGGAAATAAAAATGATAAAAGCTTATTATGAGCTGACACCAAAAGTAGAAATTGACCATCTGTATTTGTTGGCAGGAGAATATTCTCAAAAAGAAAAATTAACCAGTAAAGGAATTGGTCTCATTGATGCCTGTATGATAACTGCCACCATTGCTTCCAATGCTAAATTATGGACCCTCGACAAGAAGATCAAAGCTTTTCTCAACGAACAGTATCTTTATGAAGGCTGATTCATGTTCAGGTTATAGCTCATATGTTGCAATGCTTTGGCTAACCTTGACAGTTCATCCGACGTAAATTCCGCTGGCTTACCGTTTACAATATTATCTTTAATCCGGCTATTTAATCCGTCTGGAGCCCTAACAAAATGAGAGCTATTGATTGAGATAGTTAACCCTTGCTTTATTACATAGAAAAAAGCTGCCCGTGACATCGGACAGCTTTTCGGTCTTACAGAGAAAGAAGGGTTTGGATACGACTATTTGGTGGCGACATGAGTGGTTTTAATGATGACGGCGGCCACTTTATAGGGATCGGCATTGGATGCCGGTCTCCGGTCTTCCAGGCGTCCTTTCCAGCCGGCCTCGACGGTTCCTACAGGAATCCGGATCGAAGCGCCGCGGTGAGAAACGCCATAGGTAAATTCGTTGATCGCGGCAGTCTCATGCTTTCCGGTCAGCCGCAGATCGTTATACGCCCCGTAAACGTCGATATGTTCCCGGATATGCTTCGCAAATTCCTCACAGATCGCGGTGAATACTTTTTCATCACCGCAGGTTCTCATTAACCCATCGGAGAAGTTGGCGTGCATCCCCGAACCGTTCCAGTCAAGGTCCTTACCCAGCGGCTTCGGATGCCATTCCACATATACCCCGTATTTTTCGGCGGTTCTTTCCATCAGGTAACGGGCTACCCAAACCTGATCGCCGGCCTGGTGGGCGCCTTTGGCAAAAATCTGGAATTCCCACTGCCCGGCAGCAACCTCGGCATTGATTCCTTCGATATTGATGCCTGCCTCGATGCAAAGATCAAGGTGTTCCTCGACGATCTCACGTCCAAAAGCGTTGTTTGCACCTACACCGCAATAGTATGGCCCCTGAGGGGCCGGATATCCGCCTTCGGGGAACCCTAACGGCATTTTGGTTTCCGCATCATAAAGGAAATACTCCTGTTCAAATCCAAACCAGAAATCTTCATCTTCTTCCGTAATCATGGCCCGTCCGTTCGTTGCGTGCGGAGTTCCATCCGGATTTAACACTTCGGTCATTACCAGATACGCATTTTTGCGGTCCGGGTCCGGGAAAATGGCAACCGGTTTCAGCAAAAGATCAGAATAACCGCCTTCTGCCTGCCGCGTGGAAGACCCGTCAAATGACCATACCGGACAATCCTTCAGTTTTCCGCTAAAATCCTTTTCAATCCGGGTTTTGGACCGAAGTCCCTGTGTCGGTTTATACCCGTCTAACCAAATGTACTCCAATTTTGCTTTCATATTGTCATATTTTATAAGTTAAAAATGAATATATTCAATTCCTGACTGTAAAACTAAAACAGATTGACAATTTTATAAACATATTTGTGGCAATAAGAAAAGAATTAATGTAAATTTTACAAATATTCCGGTATTTCTTTAAGTAGTCTCAAATAAGAAGGGGTATTGGCAAGAAAAATTCGCATAAAATGAAAAGCACCCTAGACATATTAGGATGATACCCTGAAATAGCAGCTCTTTTTCTCAATATGCTTTTTTCACATCGGAATGATCACGGCCATCGTTTTGCCGTTCAGACGAAAAAAAAGCCACCCGGCAGTACCGGATGGCTAAAAAAATCCAAAAAAAAAATCAATTGATCAGGTTGAATCCGCAGAACGGGACCAATACTTCGGGTACCCGGATCCCTTCATCCGTCTGATTATTCTCGAGTAACGCCGCAACGATCCGGGGCAATGCCAGCGCGCTGCCGTTCAACGTATGGGCAACGACAGGCTTTTGGGTTTGTTCATCGCGGTAACGTAATTTCAGCCGGTTCGCCTGGAAGGATTCGAAGTTTGAAACTGAGCTGACTTCCAGCCATTTTTCCTGGGCGGCAGAAAACACCTCAAAATCATAGGTCAGGGCCGAGGTAAAACTCATATCTCCGCCGCACAACCTGACAATCCGATAGGGTAGACCCAGCTTCTTAAC
>CAZANK010000200.1:0-6765 GCA_964486235.1 uncultured Prolixibacteraceae bacterium
ATGAACCGTTAAAGCCTGACCTGAAGTTGTTCAAGATTAACGGTTCATGGAATAATAACGTGATCCTGGCCAATGAAGCGCCGGCCAGCCATAATTTCAGCCCCTTTTTAGATACGAATCCCAATGCCAGGCCCGGTCAGCGTTACAAAGCGCTTGCAGGCGAAGGGAAAAGCGGATTGGTCGCATACACCTCTCCTGACGGAATTCACTGGAAGAAATTGCGCGATGACAGCGTATTCGATAAAGGCGTTTTTGATTCTCAGAATGTGGCATTCTGGTCCGAAAGTGAGCAATGCTATTTGTGTTACTTTCGTTCCTGGACCAAAGGGGCTTACAGCGGTTTTCGTTCGGTGGGACGGACAACGTCCACGGATTTTGTGAACTGGTCGGAACCGGTGCCCATGACTTTTGGGAATACCCCTTTGGAACATTTGTACACGCAGCAAACCAGCCCTTACTTCCGTGCCCCTCATATTTATATCGCGATTGGGGGAAGGCTGATGCCGGGCCGCCAGGTGCTGACCGAAGAACAGGCAAAAGCGCTGAACGTCAATCCGGGCTATTTCAAAGACTGCTCGGACGCTTTCCTGATGACGACCCGTGGTGGCAATACGTACGACAGGATCTTTATGGAAGCCTTTATCCGCCCGGGTATCGGACTGGATAACTGGGTGTCGCGTTCCAACTACCCGGCGCTGAACGTGGTGCAGACCGGCCCGGAAGAGATGTCGGTTTATGTGAATCAGGATTATGCGCAGCCTACAGCCCATTTGCACCGTTATTCCCTTCGCCTGGATGGATTTACTTCCATTTCAGCTCCATACAAGGGAGGTGAAGTGTTGACAAAACCCTTTACATTTTTGGGCAGCGAATTGGAAATCAACTATTCCACTTCGGCGGCAGGAGAGATCCGGTTTGAAGTCCTGGATGAAGCGGGGAAGGCGATCCCGGGATTTAGCCTGGCAGATTCGCAAACGATTATTGGCAATGAAATAGCCCGGGTGGTTTCCTGGAAGGGTAACGCTGGTCTTCGCACATTGGCTTCCCGGACGATCCGGTTACGGATCGTGATGAAAGATGCCGACCTGTACGCCATAAGATTCCGATAAAAGACCGAAATAAAGATCACGCGCAAATTCGTAAATTAACCGATAGGCCTAAATAAATGATGAAACTGAAACTTACCACAGGATGCCTGTTCATTTGCATTTTCATGCTAAACCTTATCAGACCTTAACACCTTTCTTTATGAGTGAAATACCAGCAGGGGCGTTTTCACGTGGAATACCATTTTACGGGCAATGCTGGGGTTGAAGATCCGGGTGATCATGTTGCGCTTGTGGGTGGTTAGGGAAAGGATGTCGATGTCAATGTCGTCAGTCTTATACTAGAAAAAGTTTACATTTTTGTAGAATCGAACGATTTTTGGGTTGACATTTTTGTAAAAGAACCTGTTTTTTGGGTTGACATTTTTGCATCAAACGAAAAATGATTATCTTTACGGCTGATAATAAAATGTTTACAAGGAATCATGGCGGCAAAGAAATATTTTTACCGGCGCATAGACAGCGAATTGCTTTCCTGGAGCAAGGACACCAATCGTAAAGTGCTGTTATTGAGAGGCGCCCGGCAGGTAGGCAAATCTTCTGCAGTAAGGCATCTGGCAAAGTCGTTCCAATATTTTGTTGAAATCAATTTTGAAGATACCGAAGAACAGGTGAATCATTTGTTCCTTCCGGGGGTATCACCCCAGGAAATCTGCATGAAGTTGTCGGCGCTCGTTCAAATTCCCATTGTCCCCGGAAAAACCTTGCTGTTTTTAGACGAAATTCAGGCATATATCCCGGCGATATCGAAACTTCGTTTCTTCTACGAAAATTATCCCGAGTTGCACGTGATTGCAGCCGGTTCACTGCTGGAGTTTGCGATCGAAGAGATACCTTCCTTCGGCGTCGGCCGTATCACTTCCTTGTTCATGTATCCCTTTTCTTTTGAAGAGTTCCTGCGTGCTTCCGGAAATGAAACCTGGGTGCATGCCTATCGGGAGGCTGTTCCGCAAAAATCATTATTTGGTGCGCTTCACACTCAAATTGTAAAGCAACTCAATATTTTTTTCCTGATTGGGGGAATGCCCGAAGTCGTGGCCGAATACGTGCAAAACAAGGATTTGTTACGTTGCCAGGCCATTTTGAATAGCCTGCTTGTTTCGTTCCGCAGCGATTTTGCCAAATACAAATCCCGTATGCCTGCCACACGTGTTAATGAAGTTTTTGAATCGGTTGCACACCAGGCGCAAGGGAAATTCGTGTATGAACGCGCTTCAACACAGGCCTCCAACGTGCAGGTAAAGCAGGCGCTGGACTTACTGATTCAGGCCGGTTTGGTCTATCCGGTCACGCACACTGGCGCCAATGGCATTCCGCTGGGAGCGGAAAGTAACCCGAAATTTCAACGGATGTTGCTGTTTGATACGGGGTTGTTTCAACGGATACTGGATTTGGACGTTTCATCAATCCTCCTTGCGGACAATTTCAAGGCCATCAACCGGGGCGCGCTTGCGGAACTGTTTGTCGGATTGGAACTCATCAAAGGCTCATCGTGCTATAATCCGGTTTCGCTCTACTGTTGGCAACGGGAAAAAAGGCAGGGCAGTGCGCAGATTGATTTCGTGATTCAGAGAAACGAGCAAATCGTACCGATAGAAGTAAAAGCCGGAACGCAAGGTGCCATGCAGAGTTTGCGTTGGTTTATGAAAGAAAAGAATATCAATAAAGGCGTCCGGACTTCGCTGGAAAATTTTGCGCAGTATGAAAATATCGAAGTGTATCCGCTTTATGCAATTTCCAATTTATGTTGACCGGTTGTTTGCCCTGAAAATGGAATCTTCATAAAAAAACCGGGTTTCCCGGTTTTTTTATGAGTGAAATACCAGCAGGGGCGTTTTCACGTGGAATACCATTTTACGGGCAATGCTGGGGTTGAAGATCCGGGTGATCATGTTGCGCTTGTGGGTGGTTAGGGAAAGGATGTCGATGTCGTTTGTTTCAATGTAGTTTTCAAGATCAGCGAGGATGTCGTTTCCCTGTACCAGCACGCATTCAATTTGTGCATCCGGGTATTTCTTCTTGATCAGGGCGCTCATGCTTTCCAGGCGCGCTTCGGTCCATTCTTTTTGACCGGCCGCACCAATGTGAAGGCAGTACACTTTCGCGTTGAAAGGTTTTAGGAGCCCAAGGAGTTTTTCGATCGATATCAGGTCTTTTTCATCAAAATTGGTGGCATAAACCACTTTTTTCAGCGACGCCAGGTTTAACAGGGGGGCTTTTTCGGGAATGACCAGCACCGGAACCCTCGATTTGTAGATCACGCCCGCGGTGGTACTTCCCATGATGCCTTGCTGCGCTTCAGAAGGGCCCCTGATGCCCATCACAATCAGCCTGGGAGGATGTTTTTCGGTGAAAAAAAGAATATCATCCTCGGGGTAACCCATCTTGATGATGTGTTCCGTTTCAATGCCTTCCCAGTTCTTTACACCAATGTAATTGGTCAGCTTTTCCAGGAAGGCCTGAAAATTCCCGTTCGCCTGTTCTTCACGTTCTTTCATGTGCTCATATAAGTTGGAGTCGAACGCGACCACATCCGAATAAGGGATCGTGAAGAAGTCGGGTTGAGGGACGACATGGTAGAAAACCATCCGCGAATTCAGCTTGCGTGTAATTTCAAAGGCCATCAACGCGGCTTTGAACGAATACGTTGAAAAATCGATCGGCACGAGGACCGTGTTTTCGGGTTTCCGGGTTTCTGTCTCCTCCTTGCCCAAAATCTGATCCAGGATGGGATAAGCTTTTTTTACATCCTTCTCATAAATGGTTACCCGCACACCGGTCGCCACAGCGCCCTGGATCAGATTGACATTTTCGAGCGAACATGCGATCCCTTCAGCTTCCAGTCTGGAACGCAGGACCTCTGCCTGAGAGTACGGCAGCAACGCGATGGTGATCAGCTTTTCTTCCATTTGGCTTTTTTTTGACGAACAGTTTTATCCTTATTTCGATAATCAGGCGGATTTGGTTTCATTAAAAGGTCATTTTCTTTGTCTAATATGTTTTTAAGTTAGTTTATTCCTTGAAAATGATCGCAAGTCTGGTTATCTTCGTTAAATAAAGTAATTCTTAAAAAGAGATGGGAAAGGTGGCGCTTATTACCGGTTCGGCCAGAAGGATTGGCAAAGGAATTGCTCTTCATCTGGCATCCAGGGGCTGGAACCTGGCTTTGCATTACAACAGGTCAAACAGGAGTGCCGAACGACTTCAGGAAGAGCTTCAACGGGAACATCCGGAGCAGGAGTTTGTCCTGTTCCAGTCTGACCTGCAAAATCCGTTTGCCGTGGAGCAGTTGATTGGCGGTGTGCTTGATGTTTTTGGGGAATTGAACCTTTTGATCAATAACGCGGCCATTTTTGAAGCCTCCACCATCAGGGAGTCACACTTTGATCTGCTCGACAGGTTGATGATGGTCAATTACCGGGCACCTTTTTTGTTAATCCGCGATTTTGCACGCGAAGCAGGAGCGGGCATCATCATCAACATGGCCGACACCCGTATCACCAACAGTCAGTCAGGCTACGCGGCCTACAGTCTGTCTAAAAAAGCGCTTTGGGAGCTGACCAAAATGGCCGCGTTGGAACTTGCCCCGGATATCAGGGTCAATGCGATTGCCCCGGGCGTTACCCTGCCCCCCGAAGATAAGGATGAATCGTATCTTTGGAACCTTGCCGGAAAAATTCCAATGAAAAAACCCGGCGGCATTGAACCAATTCTGAAGAGTCTCGATTATATATTGGATAATGATCATCTCACGGGCCAACTGCTGTTCTGTGACGGCGGTCAGAACTTATGTTAATCATTAAACAATGGCAATCATTCGTATTAAAGATCTGTTACTCCGGACGTACATTGGTTTTAATTCGGAAGAGCTTGTAAATAAGCAGGATGTCATCATCAATCTGGAGATTGAGGCGCTTATCCCCGAGGAAGCATTACGGAAGGATGAACCGCTGGGGATTTATGACTACAAGGTGCTTACCAAGGAAATTATTCATTACGTGCAGGAAGGGCGGTTTAAGCTCCTGGAGGTACTGGTTCATAACCTGCTGTCGCTGATCATGAAAGACGAGCGGGTGACCTGGGCAAAGGTAGAGGTCGACAAGCCTCACGCCTTGCGTTTTGCCAAATCCGTATCCCTGGAAATGGAAGCCCGCCGGTAAGATGAATACCAGTATTGTCGCCGTTGGTTCGAACATTGACCCTGAACAACACGTCAGCCGGATGCTGGAAATCCTTTCCCGCGAAATGCACGTTTTACAGGTATCGGATTTTAGAAAGACGGCACCTATCGGAATGACCGGTCAGCCGGATTTTATGAACGGGGCTGTCAGGCTTGAAACCGGGATGGAGATGGTAGCCTTCAGACAATACCTGAAAGAACTGGAAGACCGGCTTGGCCGTGACCGGACACAGCCCAAATACGGTCCCCGTTGCATGGACCTGGACATTTTGATCTGGAACGGGAAAGTTGTTGATGACGACTATTACAGCCGTGATTTTCTTCGCCAGGCTGCAAGAGAGCTGGGGTTTGACCCTGACCGCGCGAATTTAGGCGCTGGTCAGTCAGATTGGTCCTGATGAACTCGGATGAAACAGAAGACCGGAATCCGAACACCGGAAAAGTGCAGAACGGTTGCGGTGATGGTTATGAGGTGATAGGGGTGCTCCCGGACTTAGGAACTTTGTCCTTTGCGCGCGACAGATCACTTTTTGGGTTTTGAAAAGAAATCCCGCTGCGATTTAATGAGATTGACATAATTCATCAGCAGATTCTTGGTCTCGGCAATGATGTTGAAGAAGATGACGGAGTTCCGGGTGTTGACTTCCTTGTTCTTAATCCGTTTTATCTGTGCTTTTTCCAAAACGGCAAGTTTGTTCACCAATTCATCCCGGTATTTGATGATCGATTCAACTTCTTCAAATTTCTCTTCTCTGACCACGCGCAAACTCATTTTCAGGAAGTTGTTCATTTCGTCAACAAACGATTTGAGTTCTTTGACCTGCGAAGGAATAAAGGGTTTATGGTTGTTTTTGACGTGTTCATGCAGGGGGTCAAGCAAGTAATTCAGCGAATGATGGGTTTCACGAAGATAATCGACCAGTTGGACGTAATAATGGCCTATTTCTAGCGAATCCTTTTGTTGAAGCATTTCAATCACGCTGGAAGCCTTGTTTTTCATCTTTTTGGTTTTCTTGTTGAAGGCATCTTCGAGTTCCTTGGCCTCTTTGAGATGAACCCGGTCTTCTCCGAGAAAACTGTCGATGGACGTCGAAAAGATTTGATTAACGGCTGTGACGGAGCTGACGACCTGCTTTTTTATCTTCTCCATGACTTTTTCGGTTTCGTCGGTTTCGGCAATCCCTTCTTCTTCTTCCATTTCTTTAGCTTTGGCTTTCTTCCTGAAAGAAATCTGTGTTTTGACGATCAGAAAAATATCAAGGGCAATAAAGATAAAGATCATAAACGTACCGCTGAGTGAGATGATCCCGGAAATGATGGCGGCTAACGAGAACGCGATGATCGCAGTCATAAACCAGCCTCCAACGACAGTGAACACGCCGGAAATGCGGTAAACAGCGCTATCGCGGCCCCAGGCACGGTCGGAAAGGGAACTCCCCATGGCGACCATGAAGGTGACATACGTGGTCGATAGCGGCA
>CAZANK010000201.1:0-6712 GCA_964486235.1 uncultured Prolixibacteraceae bacterium
CGTATAAGGAAGGCGGGAAACATTGCGATTCTTTTGACCGGGAGCTATAGGCATTGTTTCTCCACAGGATTTCGGCGATGTTAATGTCGTTATCGGCATCGTAAAATGCGATCCCTGCCGCATTCAACCCGCTTGTCCCGCCGATTTCGGCCAGCATCTCACCGGCCAGTGTGGCCGCCGCCGCACATTTTGCCGCGTCATACGCCCCGTTGTTATATGCGGGACTGGCAATATGCAAGGCCAAACGCGCTTTCAGGGCTTTCACGATCTGACTGTTGATCCTGTTTTTATTGTGAACGCCATATACCGTGGTACTGTCATCATACCCGGCAATGTTTACCCATGTGTACGGCAACAATGCCGTGGCCTTGTCGAAATCGGCCACGATCTTGTCCACACACCCCTGGTAAGTCTCCCTGCTTTTCTTCCATCCGTCTGTTTCAGGGTCCAGCACTTCGGTCACATAAGGTACACCCTTTAAGGTCCCGTCGGTCGCGATCCCGCCATAATACATCAACAAACGCATGTGGTGAAAAGCCCTCAATGCGTATGCCTCCCCTTTCAACCGCCTTTTAAACATTTCATTTCTGACCACGCTTTCCCAACTCCAACTGGCATCATCCACGATCGAAAGAAAGTAATTCACATTAAAAACAGCATTGTAGCAGGCACTCCAGATACTCAACGGATCGTAGTTGGCCGCCCACTGGCCGGTTGCCATCCGGAGATACGCGCTGGTCTTGTTGTTTGAAACAGCGTCGTCGGTGGCCGCATCTTCACTGCCATAGCTGGTCGGAAGCGACGTATAGGCGCGGAGCATGATCCCTTCGGCAAACAGCGGGTCGTTGTTAATCCGGTCCTTCGTGTAAATATTCGATTCTTCAGGTTCCAGGATTTCTTCGCATGCGCCGGCCGCAAGACAAAAAAACAGGTACAGCAAAAACTTATTGATCGTATTCATCTTCATTCATTTTTAGTTTAGTTAAAACGAAACCCTTAAACCGGCAGCAAATTGTCTGTACATCGGCTGCGATCCGATCCGAAGTTGCAGCTTATCCGCATCAGGACCCAGCGTCAACAGGTTTGAACCGCGCACATACACGTTAAAGCCCTTTACGCCCCAGTTGGAGAAGGTGTTTTTCGGAAATTCGTAAGTCACCTGGATCCTGTCAATCCGGAAGAATGACGTATCGTGTAACCAGAAATCGGATGTCCGGAAGTTATGGTTATCGCTTTTTGTCGTCAACCGCGGGTATGTGGCCGTCCGGGCAGTGGTTTCGGTCCATCTGTTCAACACTTCCTCCGAGTATTTGTCATTTCCGTCGACCCAGTAATAATCGTTGCCGACGACCGAATGGCCGCCATTCTGTCCATCACACAACGCATATAAACTTAAACCCTTATATGTCAGTGTCAGATGGAGACCGTACGCGAACTTCGGATTATAATCCCCAAGGTATACCGCGTCATTGTCGTCGATATAGCCGTTATTGTCCTGGTCTTTATATTTGATATCCCCGGGCTGGACCACGCCGAACATCGATGCCGGGCTGCTGCTGATGTCGCCGGCGTCGGTGTAAAACCCGTCACTGCGGAGTCCAAATATGCCGGCAACAGGATGGCCTTTCCGGTATTGAAAATCGTTTTCGTAGATTTCATCCCGCTTGTCGATATTGGTTGTCCTGTAAATCACATTGGCGCCCAGGTTGACCGAAAAATCGCGGACTTCCTTTGACCAGTTTATAGCCAGTTCTGCGCCTTTGTAACTATTCGCGTTGTAATTCTCATACGGGATATTGTTTGTCAGCATGGAGGAATAAAAACCATACCGCTGAACAACGATCCCCGAGTTTTTCACGTAAAAAGCGTTGGCATTCACATGCAGGGATTTATTAAAGAAGTAACCGTCCACGCCGGCATTGAGATTTTTTACTTTTTCATAAGTCAGGTCCGGATTTGGATAGCTGGTCACGATCACCACGCTGTTTGACCAGGATTCGTTCCAGCCATAAGAACCGCTTGTCTGTAAATTACCTTCATACCGTCTGTATGTGGCATCACTCGTGGTACTAAGAAGAAAACGGTTGTCGAGGTCCTCGGTGACATCGGTATTCAGGATACCGCCCGAAACGTTCAACTTTAAAAAATCCATATTGCCGGCATTTTCACAGACCACCCAGCCTAAGCCGATCGTCGGCGAAAGAATATCCCTGTTACCCTTTTTCAACTTGATGGAATGGTTGTACGCGCTGCTGAAATCAACAAAGAATTGATTGTCATAATTGTAAGCCAACCTCAAGCCCAGATGGGCAACCCGGTCGTCGATGGTCAGAAAATCGCGGCGCAGCTTGGTAAAATAAGCCAGGCCGGTCGCTGCCAGGGAGTGCACCTTGTTAAATTGACGGCTGTAATCCACAATTGCCTGTGCCGTAAACTGGCGGTAGAAAAATGCTGTTTCCACATCCTGCACGCCCGAAGCTTCATCTTTGTTAATGGTTTTTAACCCCACGATCTGATCCGCACCATCCGTCGTGGTAGCCCACGTGGGCTGGTAAACCGCGTAGCTGTTTGTCACCCCTTGTACAAACGAATTAAACAGGTCGATGCCGACCAGCGTTTTAAAGGTCAGGCCTTTCGTGATGCTGTTCAGGTCAAACTCAAGTCCCTGTGTGATCGCCATTAACCGGCCGACGTTCTGGGTGTATCCGGCCCGGAACATATTGCCGTACACATTATCCTTGTATTGCGTGGTGCCGCCCAAAAGATACCGGCCGTCGATGTATTTCGTGGATACAGGCAACGACGCTTTCGTCGCCTCATCAAGCATGGAAACGGGGAGCAACGGGGAATAATAGTTAGGATGATAAGTTGCGGCAGCGTCCCAGAAATTCCCCAGGATTGACGAACCCTCGATCGTAAAACCCGCGTTAGGCGATTTATCGAAAACAAAATTCGCCGTCGCATCAAGGGTACTCTTAATGAAATCATTGATTTTCACATTCGCATTCGCCCGCAAATTGAGCTCATCCGTCCTGGCGTCTTTCCCGGTGCCCAGCTTGTACAGGCTCCCCGTGTTGGTCCATCCAAGGTCCGTGTAATACTGGATGGTGCGGTTGCCTCCCGAAAACTCGGCATTCAGCCTGGTTACCGGCCTGAATTCGCGAAGGTATTCACCTGAGTAGTAATCCACGTCCGGATAGCGGTATTTGTTGCCTGACCGGTAGTTTTCAATGGTTTCGTCCGAATAAGCCGGATCCATTCCGTCATTCACGCAGGCTTCATTGTATAACTCCATGTATTGAGCCGAACCAAGATACTTTGGCAGGCTGACAGGCTGAGCAATCGTCTGTTCCACGGCCACGTTGATCCGGCGTTTATTCATTTCTCCACGCTTGGTTTTGATCAGGATCACGCCGTTTCGTCCCTGCGTGCCGTATAACACAGAAGCGTTGACATCCTTGAGGATCGTGATCTGCTCGATTTCCTCTGCCGATATCCCGTAAGGCATGCGGGCTACGCCGTCGATAACCACCAAAGGGCTCTGGGGCACCCAACTAAAATAACGCCCTGACAAGATCTCAGCATAATTGTGAAACCCGTTGATCGTGATCATTTCTTCAGGGTTCACCACATCCATGATCCCGGCAGCTTCTTTCCTGTTTATTTTACCGAAAGCGATGTGCATCGCACTCCTTTCATCGGTCAGGAACGGGGCTTTCTGAAGGCTCACCACCGCAGGCAATCCGTCTACTGTAACGGTTTTCGTGGAAAATCCCTTTTTTTCAATCAGCAGATCGCTGCCCGGCGAAACCGTCATGCTAAATTTGCCGTCCTGATCCGTCCACACGATCAGGGCGCCTTCGCGTCCCGATATTTTTGCATCAGGCAAAGCATGACCGTCTTCGCCCTGAATAACCGCACTCACCGTGATCAATTTTTCTTCTGTAGGCTCCTGGCCTGACAGGTTCCCCGTGTTCATCAACAGGAACAACAAAGCCAGAAGGAGTATCATGTCATTTCTATTCATTTTGTCACCGTTTAATTAATATAAAAATTCCATTACCATCCCGGGTTTTGTTCAAATTCAGGGTACAAGGCCACCTGATCGGTCGGGAAAGGAAGCCAGTAATGCTTCTCATCAAATACCCGCGTGAGATACAATGTCTTATTGAAATAGGTATGGTCCTTGTCGAAATCGAGCGCATATTTTTCGCGGTACTGAATCAAATGGGCCACGTGCCATCTCCGCAAGTCATACCAGCGATGGTTCTCGAAAGCCAGTTCCACGGCCCTTTCTTCACGCAGGAACTCCCGGAACTTTTCCTTTGAAGCGTAATAACGCGAATCCACATCGGGGAGGGTGGCCCTGTTGCGGACGATATTCACCGCCTCCACCGCAGTCATCCCGCCGGGAGCGCTGCCTGTGGGCCCGTACGCTTCGTTCACGGCCTCCGCGTACATCAGGTAAATATCGGCCAACCGCAGCAACGGTACTTCATAACTGTATCTGCCCCAGGCATCATCATACTTATTGCAGGTGATATGCTTGAATTTGATGTGCCCGTAACCGGTCTTACTGTTACTCGCGTCGCGGTGACGGCCGCCGACACACAACTGGGCATATTGATCGACACTGGCCTTGACCGTAAGCTGTTTCCCGTCATACAGGATGTTGTATTCAAACCTCGGGTCGCGGTTCGCCCAGCGATTCATCGGGTCGTACCCGGAATCCGCCTCCTTGATCGATAACCCGTTGGCCATCCCGAAATTCTCCACGTAATTTTCGGTCGGCGAAGCATACACGCCCCAGGCGCCGAGGTAGGTCATGGTGAATTCGCCATACCTCCACCGTTTGCTGTTCCAATAGATCGGCGCGGTATAAACGATCTCTTTTCCTAAAACGGTCGTATACCGGCCATCCATCGTGTAGAAGTTCTTATAATAATCAGGCCATGTCTCAAGCCCTACCACATCCGGGTTCTCGTCCGATATCCGGATGACTTCCAAAAACGCGTCGGCGGCATCCTTGCATAAATCGGTGTTATAGGAATAATTACCCGTCGATACGCCATTCATCAGCGGACTGGCCGCGTAAAGCAAATTCTTGCCCAGATAGCCGTAAGCGGCCTGCTTCGTAATGCGCCCTTCGTTCGAACCAATCGTGGCCTCACCGGATGCGAGCAAATCCCAGTTCACTGGCAACAACCCGGCCGCTTTTTCCAGGTCTTCAGCCACCTTCATGGCCGTTTCGTGATAGGAAAGGCGGGGAAGCCGGATCTTGTCGGAAGGCGCAAACACCGTATCAATGTATGCAATGCCGCCAAATGACCTCAATATATGGAAATGGAAAAATGCACGGAAAAAGCGGGCCTGCCCTTCCAGTAGGTTACGTTGCTCAGTGAGCAGTTGCTCGGAATCGGCTACCTGAAGATCCTTAAGATGCGACAGCGCGACGTTACAAAGCCGGATGCCTAACCACCCGTTGTGCCACCATCCTTTTTTGCCCTGGTCTTTTTTGCTGGTCGCATTGCCAATCTCCTGGCTAATGTCGCCTGCATAAGGGCTATAACTTACTTTTTCCCAAACCTTGCTGTCACCGGAGTCAAACTTGTTGCACATGAAGTTAGTACCCGTCATAATCACGTCATCCCCGTAATTCCAGTTAAAATCGCCTCCACCGGCAGTGCCCATGTCGACCTGCGGGACATTCTGGTAAATGTTCTCCACATATCCCTGAAATGTGGCAAATTTGGAAAAGACATCCGCTTCGGTGATACTGAGTTCGGGCGACTTGTCCAGGTAATCTTCGCACGAGGCAAACAAGAAAAGGCTCCATACAAGGATTACCGGCAGTTTTATTTGATATCTTGTTTTCATTATCTGTCTGTTATCGGTTAAAAATTAAGGTTCACGCCCAGGTTAATCCGCTTGTAAGTCGGATAGGTCACCCTCGAGGTATTGCTTTCCCGGTCGTCGGGCATGTCGGACCAGAACCACAGGTTATTCCCGTTGAGATAAAGCCTGGCCGAACTTAGTCCAAGACTCTTGAGCCAGGGCCCGGTAAACTGGTAGGAAACTTCGGCCGTTTTTAACCGTAGGTAGGATCCGTCAAACATAAAGAACGTGCCGTTATAACTTTGATCACGGGATTCAAACCTGCCGCCTCTAAAAGCCGCATCGGTATTTTCAGCGGTGTAGTAGTCTGAAACCAGGTCATACGCCAGCGAATAAGTCCCTTCGTCCGACCACGGGGTCAGGTAAACTTCCCTGGTGACATTGTACACGCCATAGAACTGGACATACGCGCTAAACCCTTTGTAGTTAAACCCTAATTCAAAATTATACGTGTTTTGCGGACGCAACGGGTATCCGTACGGCGCTGAGTCGTACGAATCGATTTGTCCGTCGCCATTGAAATCAAGAATCCGGTAATCGCCGGGCAATTTGTAGCTGTTGCTCAGTGACGCGTACGAGGTTGATGAATACACGCCATCCCAACTGGTGATGAACCCGTCGTGCATGGTCGCTGTAGTCTGGTCGATCTGGAAACCGGCTTTTTTCTGGTAAGCAGGCAGCAATTCCGGGTCTTCCATGTAAATGACTTCATCAATGGCGCGTGTGTACGCCCATTCCGCCCAGTAATTCAAGCCCCGCTTGGTTGTTTTTTGGAATTTCACTTCCACTTCAAACCCCTTTGTCTTTGTCTCGCCCA
>CAZANK010000202.1:0-6680 GCA_964486235.1 uncultured Prolixibacteraceae bacterium
GTCTCTGTGACGGCTATTTCGTCTTCAGTCCGGATCGGGTAACAGACTCTGTCTTTACGTAAGCGAAAGTGCTCCCCTGGTTCAACAAAAGTACGACGAAAAAACGGGCATTACAAATAATTAAGCAAAAAAATAGTCTGTAAAAGGCTGCTTAATAGATTTTAAGCAATTATTTTTTTGTTTTCGTTGACGAAATAATCGTCATTGTTTTTTGAATAGTTTGACTGATTATGGTTCTGCCGGATCCTGTTTGTCGGTTTTTTGGCGTTTGACCGGTCTGCGATCGAATAATTATTGGTAATTTGGCAAATTTCACAAGCTGCATGTGATTCATAACAAACGTGCATCCGTTTCCTGGCCGATTTCCTGTATGCCGGTATCGCAAAGCGAATATTTTTGTTGCGTTAAATGAAACAAATATCGTGGCTTATCAGTATCTTTCTGCAACGAATATGAATTTGCGAAGTCAAGCAGGAAAAGGTCAATGAATCATTTTTATTGAAAATGAACTATTTTTCAAGAAATATCCGGTTTTTAAGAGCAAAAAAAGGACTGAGCCAGGCAGAGATGCTTGATTGCCTGGGTTTCCCGCGCACGACGTGGAGCGGTTATGAGAACGGGGTGTCTCAACCTGACATTGATGGGTTGATCCGGATCGCATCTTTTTTTGAGCTATCTGTGACCGAGTTATTGGCAGAGGATTTGACGGAGAGCGATTACCTGGTTTTGACGCACTCTCCGGAGCGGCCCGGCGAGAAAAAGGCGTTAGCCGAGGGCCCGGCCGATTATAGAAAGTCGTCAGGCCGGACTGAGCGTTTGCTGAACGAAATTGTCAAGGCCCGGCAGCAGGTTGTCGAAAAACAGGAGCAGACGATTAATGCGTTACAGATGCTTGTGGAACGCCTGCAGGCAGAACTCAACCACCTTCGGGAAGAGAAATAGCTGCTGTCCTGTTCGGTCCGGCCAATATAGCGGGCATTCTCTGCAGCAGGCTTTTTTTGTATGCCACCCTCGGCTATGTTTTTTCGGTTGCGTTTTGAGCCAAACGATTAATAAATAACAAAACCATGAGAATTTCCGAACTTTTTACAAGAAAATCAAATCGCTCGTGATTTTTGCAACTCCTGCTCTGATTTTAATGGAAAACTTATGTATACGCCGGGCAGGCGACTGAACCCTATTGGGTAGCATAGGGGAATGATTAAGATAGAATATGGACAATCAATTGGATGCGCTAAATTTCAGAAATAAACAGAATAAAAGGAGTGTGTTATCTTTTTATTGATTATCTTTGTTGCATAAGAACCCCATAATTATAGTTTCAAATGCAAATTACAGGTAATTCAATTGTAGGAGAGATCGTCCGGACTAATTTTCAGACCGCACATATCTTTGAAAACAGCAACATCGACTTTTGTTGCGGAGGGAACATTTCAGTCAACGAGGCATGCAAACGGTCGGGTGCAGATGAGTCAACCTTGATTTCACAGTTGGAATCCGTGCTTCAGACTGAGGATTACGATTCCAGGTATTATGAAAGTCTGCCGTTAGATCAATTGAGTGATTATATTGTGGAGCGTCATCACCGGTATGTCGCCGACAAATCGCCGTTCATTCAGGCGAAGCTCCAAAAAATCAGTGAAGTACATGGTTTGAACCATCCGGAGTTACTGGAGGTGAGCAAGTTGTTTGATGAGGCAGTTGGTAACCTGGCCATGCACATGAAAAAAGAAGAACTGATCCTCTTCCCGTATATTGGAAGGATGGTTAATTTCAAGAATAGCGGGACCGGCGCGCCTGCTGAATTTGGGCATGTTCTTCAGCCAATCCGTGTGATGATGGACGAACATCAGGCAGAGGGTGAACGTTTTATGAAGATCGCCGCGCTCACCGGAAATTATCAGGCGCCGGCCGATGGTTGTCAGACGTATGAGGTCGCCATGCGGAGCCTGGAAGGGTTTGAAAAGGATTTACACCGGCATATTCATTTGGAGAACAATGTTTTATTTCCAAAAGCGATTGAGCTTGAAAAGGAGTTGATTGACGCCTGATGCCGGTGTCGGCAAGAAGTACTGAAACGTCTTCTGTGGATAAGCGAAGCAAATTCTATAAAAAACTTCACCGGTGGCCGGGGTTGATTCTTTCGTTGATCCTGTTTTATTACGGGATTACCGGCATCTTCATGAACCACCGCCGGTTTTTTTCGGGGATTGACATTAGCCGTGAGTTCCTGCCCCAGGGGTATGCCTACCGGAACTGGAATAACAGCGCCCTGAAAGGAAACCTGATCATCAATCCCGACAGTATCCTGGTATTCGGGAATATTGGCATCTGGGTCACCGATTCGGCCTTCCGGGATTATGTCTCATTGAATGCGGGGTTTCCGGACGGAACGGATCACCGGAAAGTTTTCGACGTGCACCGCGCTCCGGATGGCGAGCTTTACGCGGCAACCTTGTTCGGATTGTATGCGTATGATCGCGAACATCAGAAATGGCAGAGGTTCGCCCGTGACGCGGGCCCTGAACGGTTTGTCGGGGTTGAAAGCATCGGAGATACCGTTTACGCGATCAACCGCTCGTTTTTATTGCGGGGAAAGTCGGAAGGAACAAAAACCCGCTTTTCAAAGATCGAACTGGCAGCGCCGGAAGGTTATGAGCAACAGGTGAGCCTGTTTGAGACCCTGTGGCAAACCCATTCGGGTGAAATAATCGGGTTGCCCGGCAAGCTGTTTGTTGATTTTCTGGGAGTCATTACCGTTTTTTTATCGCTGACCGGGATTATCTATTTCTTCTTCCCGGGATGGATAAAAGCAAGGATCAGAAAAAAGAAATCAATCCGGCCGATCAAACACATCAACCGGTGGTCGCTGAAATGGCACAATAAAACCGGAGCATGGTTTTATATCCCGCTCACGATCCTGTTTCTGACGGGCATGTTCCTGAGACCGCCGCTGTTGATCGCCATCGCCAACGCGAGCATCCGTCCGCTGAGATTTTCTCACCTGGACCAGCCTAATCCCTGGTATGACAAGCTGCGCGACATCCTGTACGATCCGGAGAAAGATTATTTTCTGCTTTCTACCTCTGAAGGGATGTATTTTATGGAGCCACATACAGGGAGGCCTGTCCGGTTCATCATTCAGCCGCCCGTCAGCGTGATGGGAATCAACACCTTTGAACCGCTTCAAGACGGGTTCTTTTTAATTGGCTCTTTCAGCGGACTTTTCTTATGGAATCCCGCCTCATCCGAAGTGATCGACTACATGAAAGGAACGGTCTGGCAGGGAGTCTCAACCGGACGGCCTGTAGGCGATTTTAAGGTGACCGGTGTGGTGACGGATACCAGGGGATCCCGTTATATGATCGATTACGGGAAAGGGGCGGTCCCGGTATGGCATGAAGGTATCTTCCCGGAGATGCCCGGAAATGTACTCCGGGAATCGAGAATGTCACTTTGGAGCGTATCCCTGGAAATTCACACGGGAAGAATCTTCGAAGGGGTTTTGGGTATCTTTTATATTCTGCTGGTTCCGTTAGTAGGACTGGGAGGGATCATGGTCGTGATCAGCGGCTATCTGCTTTGGCGCAAGAGATACTGGAAAAAGAAACAGGCTGCGAAAACGTAAACGCTGCCAGTAGGAAAACAAAGAAATCAAAGATGACCTTTGAAGAAATGTGGTGACCTTTGTCGTCCATGGGCATCGTTTTGCACAGCCTGTTTCATTTATTTTTTGATTGACCAGCCTGTTTTTAATCCGAATACAAACCAGCCGAGGTAGAGCGCGCCCACGGCAAAAATGGTATCGCCAATGGTTCTAAGCCAGCGGATGAACTCGAGGGTGGGCGATTCCAGAAACTCGGCAGAACGCGCGTACCATAATCCATGTTTCACGCTTGCGGCAGTCTGCGCCAGACCCACCGGCAGCACGCTGATTAACACCATGAGCAGGAGACCAATATTCATGCCCCAAAAAGCGGTTTTGATGGCCTTTTCTTTCCAGACAACCTGCATATCCATGTCCCGCAGGACAAAGAGCATTAACCCAATTCCCAACATGCCATAGACGCCGAATAAGGCGGTGTGTCCATGAACGGGGGTGGTATTCAGTCCCTGCATGTAGTACAAAGCGATGGGTGGGTTGATCAGGAATCCAAAAATTCCGGCACCCAGAAAGTTCCAGAAGGCCACTGCTACAAAGAAGTAAATCGGCCATTTGTATGCCTGGACCCATTCGCGTGCCCGGCTAAGGCGGATATTATTCCAGGCCTCAAAACCGATGAGGACCAGCGGAACCACTTCCAGCGCGCTGAAGGTTGCTCCCAGGGCCAGCACCGCAGTTGGCGTACCCGTGAAATAGAGATGATGGAAGGTCCCGATAATTCCTCCCGACAGAAAGATGATTGTGGAGAACAAGACCGTGAGAGTGGCCATGTTGGCCCGGATCAGTTGCATCCGGACAAACAGGAAGGCGATGGCCACGGTCGCAAACACTTCAAAGAATCCTTCAACCCAAAGATGAACAACCCACCAGCGCCAGTATTCGGCCATCGCCAGATGGGTTTGACGTCCCCACATTAATCCGGCCGCATAGAACACGGCGATGGCGATGGAGGCGATCAGAAATAAGATCAGTAAATGCTTGTTTTGGTTTGGCCGGGTTAATGCAGGCCATAACGCTCTGCCCATAAGAAAGAGCCACAGAAACAGTCCGATCAGCAGGAAAGCCTGCCAAAATCGGCCGAGGTCCACATATTCATACCCCTGATGTCCAAACCAGAAATTTTCGACCAGACCGAGTTTTTGCATCACACCCATCCACTGACCGGCCAAAGACCCGACCACGATGATCAGCAAGGCAATAAACAGGAAATTAACTCCAAACCGCTGGTGTTTGGGCTCCTTCCCGGATACGGCAGGTGCAATAAATAATCCGGTGGCAAGCCAGGAGGTGGCGATCCAGAAGATGGCCAGTTGAATATGCCAGGTCCTGGAAATGGAATAAGGAAGGATGTCTGTCAGGGGTAACCCGTAGAAGCCTAATCCTTCTACGCCGTAATGCGCCGTGATTATGCCCATCAGAATCTGAACCAGAATCAAGGCCGTGACTATCCAGAAGTACTTCAGCGTCGCTTTCATGGAGGGAGTCAGCATCGTTCCCGACAAAGGATTCACTTCGGGGATATCCGGGTTTTGCCCTTCATCCTTGTGGGAGGCATAATACCACGCCAGCAGTCCGATCCCAAGCAGCAGGACGATCACGCTGAAACCAGTCCACAGGATGAGAGAGCCGGTTGGTTCGTTCCCCACCAGTTTATCCGGCGGCCAGTTGTTCGTATAGGTAATGCTTTCTCCCGGACGATTGGTTACAGTGGCCCAGCTTGCCCAAAAGAAAAAGGCATTCATTTGCGCCATGCGCCGGGGATCATTGATCGTGTTGGCAGGAATGCTGTATGCTTCACGCAAATCTGCCAACCCCGGATCGTCCATAAACAGGCCGGCGTAATGACTGCAGGCCTTCCGGAAAGCATTTGCCCGGATGTCAGAAACTGTAATCGTTTTTGTCGTTTCATCATACGTGTTGGTGCGCATTTCCTGCTGCAGGCGCTGCTTTAACATGGCTTGCCTTTCGCTGTCCAAAGCATCGTAAGACGTGGAGAAGTCTTTCATCGCCCATTCATCGAGAATGAATACGGCTTCACGATGCAGCCAATCGGCTGTCCAGTCAGGCGCTTTATAGGCACCATGACCCCATATAGAGCCAACTTCCTGTCCGCCCATCGATTGCCACACATTCTGCCCGTCCTGGATGTCAGAACGGGTCATCAACACAGCCCCATCCGGGGTGATCACTTTTTCAGGGATCGGAGGTGCTTTTCGATAAATCTCCCGGCCAAAATATCCGAGAACTCCGAACGAGATCACCATGACAAGTGTAAAGCTGATCCACAGCGTTTTTGTTTTCATAAGATGCACGATTAAATGATTCAATTTTTTTCGGATATAAAGATAAAAATAAAATCATAAAAAGACCCGTTTGTCCTTTTGTATTTGATAGTTTTTACGTGAACGTTCACTCTCATTCGGTTAGTTGTTTCTATCTTTGAGGATTATTTTTATTCCGGGGACCAATCATCCCTGATAAATGAATGATGTATGTTATCAAAAAGTACGGAATATGCGATTCGCGCCCTGGTCTTTATCCAGCTTGAGAACTGGAAGCAGCGGCGTCCGGGAGTCATTGAAATTGCAAGGGAGATCGAAGCGCCCCCGGCATTCTCGGCCAAAATCCTGCAAACACTGACAAGACATCGCCTGGTCCAGTCCATGAAGGGAAGGGGAGGGGGTTTCTTTTTTTCGGAAGACTCCCGGCCGATTACCATCTATGATGTGATTCACGTGATGGAGGGGGACGGATTATTTTGCAGTTGCGTCATAGGACTGAAAAATTGCAGTAACGAGAACCCGTGTCCGTTGCACAATGACTATAAAAAGATCAGGGACGAGATTTATGCGATTGTGAAGAAGGAAACCGTTCGTGGTTTGGCCACGAAGGTGTCGGACGGTAAAGCGGTGCTAAACCGGATCACGGTTTGACGAAGATCGTCGCATTGAATAATCGGTGTCTCTTATGTAACTTGTTTTTCAAGCAGCTTCGAGAAGTTCCAATTTTCTCTTTA
>CAZANK010000203.1:0-6676 GCA_964486235.1 uncultured Prolixibacteraceae bacterium
CAAGGAAGAAGCGCCGAAATAAAAGAGTACGGCGCCGAGCAGAGTCCCGAGGATAACCATGGGATGCAGCCTGAAAATGCGTCGCTTGAGGAAAACTCCTACACTCATCGTGCTCCAGCGGTCGTCATAAGCATAACCGATCACGAAACCGGAGAGGACAAAGAAAAAATCGACAGCCAGGTAACCATGGTTGAGCGGGTTCTCGAATTTACTCAGGTAGTGGGCCTCAACAATATGGAAAATGACGATAGTAATCGCCGCTATTCCGCGCAGCCCGTTAAGAATCTCATAATGGGGCTTGGTTGGTAATAAATTTTTATTCACCGGTAATCGTTCATTAATTTGACTTGAAGAAGAGACGTTCTGAAAGATCAAAACAGCTTGATCTTTTGGAGCTTTTTGACTAACATGCTGGCTATCCTTTCATTTCCCTTATCGAAAGGGTGCAATCCGTCGTAAGTCATATTGACCGCCCAGGGCGGATACGGATATGCATCGGCATCAGGATTGAAGCCGGCACCAACAAAACCGGGATAACGATAATGTTGATATTCGCCTGTTTCGTCGGGATGATCATTGAGGCAGGTCATGGAATCACCGAGCGCAATCCATTTGATTTGATGCTCCGGACCAAAACTTACAAGCAGTCCGGTGCAAAGTAAAAGTACAATTCGTTTCATGAGCCGTCGAAGTAATTCTAAATCGTTTCACTGTGCCTGTAAAGCTACATGAATTTTTCGGGATTACCCGCAGATACTTAAAAGAAAAATCTTCAAATAACTGTAAATCAATTTATTAAATTCCCCAAAAGATGTTTGTCCCCGGTTTTCGCCGACAAGAAAAAGAGTAACCGGAGCAAAACAAAGAGGATAAAGCGTTGCACGAAATAGTGACCTGACCATTTGGAGACACGCTTCCCGACGCCTTGTTATGATTCCGTTTTCACCTTTGAAAGAGCAGTGTTTTCCAAGCCCTGCATGAAGTGATCTGTGAAGGTTGTATCCGGGATGCGCTGAAAATTACGGACGAGCTTATGATTGATCGTCGTCATGCCGGTACTGTTTGAAGAACGATGTGAACCCAATAAAGTGCAGGCATCCCTTGAATAAAATGCCTGCACTACTGGGACCGGGATCAGCGATTCGCTTTACGCTTCTTTACTTCATCGACCAGCTTTGAAAAGGATTTATCCCTTTTACGCTTTTCATGTTCCGAAGTAGAAAAGTGCCACGCTTCCCGTCGAAGCTTCAAATAGCTTTCATACGCTTTGCGGTCTAACAGGCCGCTGTTTACCGCTTCCAAAACGGCACAACCAGGTTCGCTGATATGCCCGCAATCCTTGAAACGGCACGATTTTGCATAATTGGAAATATCCAGCGCTTCTGCCAGCGAATCAGGATCGTCAAGAGCCAGACCGAATTCCCGAATGCCCGGAGTGTCAATGAACACGCCTGAACCGTCCATCAAAACCATCTCCCGGCGGGTCGACGTGTGCCGCCCTTTTCCGGTTGACTGGCTTATATCGGACGTGAGCAATACCGTTTTTTCGCAAAGTGCATTAATCAGGGAACTTTTCCCGACACCCGAAGAACCGGTGAACACCACCGTTTCGCCTTCCGATATGGATTCGCGCAGCCGGAAAATCGTTTCGGGGTGACGGACGCTTGTAAAAAATACAGGCATTTGACAGGCAATATGTTTGATTGCGTCATCTGTTCTTTCTTTATCAAAACCTAAATCGGCTTTATTGAGTACCAGTACAGGTTTGATGTTTGCTTCCAGGATCTGGACCATGAAACGCTCGGCCCTGCGAACATTGAAATTATCGTCCAGGCTTTGCACGATAAATGCCGTATCGACATAAGAAGCAATGGCTTGTTTATCGGCAACTGTTCCGGTTTTCCGGCGATACAAAGTTCGTTCCCGGGGCAGCATGTCAACGATGATCCCTTTATTTTCACCGAAGGATTGAAAAATCACCCAATCGCCGGTACAAGGCAATTCATTGTCTGATTTTCCAAAGATCATGTTTCCCGTTAAGTCACACTGAAACCATCCGCTTTCGGAAACAACTTCATAGCACGTCCGGTGTACGACAGCTATGCGACCATGAGCAAGGGCACGATGTATTGAATCCTGTTTTCGTTGGCTTAACTGATCATTCCAACCATATGCCGTTAAACTAATCATTGCGGTACATTTTTTGAGATTTGAAACTGACAGCCCAACAGAAAATTAAATCGGAATTTGTGAATATTATTTTCGTTACTCATTGTCTTGATGTGTTTTGCATACACGGAAAGCATAATCCTACTTTCATCATTGTACGCCGATTAAAAAAAATGATAACAATAGGAAACTACTCTCAAAAAGGGGTTATCCGAGAGTAACCGAAAGGACAATCTGTACAGGGGATACAGATTGTTTACAACACCAAATCCGCGCTATGTAAAGTTTTTAACATCCCGCAAAGGTAGAAAATATTTTTTTTGGTTGAAAATAGGTTGCTGATTTGAAGGTAGCGATCTGATCCCGGTTAGGCTGCGCATTAAATTCCGCGTTGATTTTTTTCTCTTCCGCGGAATTTCGCAGATACGGGGATTTATAGAGGCATGATGAACCACGGCGAATTAAGATTTTTGCATTTGCTGCTGAAAAGTGATCTCAATGAATTCGGCGGGACGGGTTACTGCTACCATTACCGTAATCCGCATCATTCCTTCGAGAATATCCTGGGGAGTCATGGTTTCTCCCGGACCGACATGGACAGTGAAAGCTTCGTCGGGAGGCGCCTGCCAGTCCCCCTCTTTTTCAGATACCGGTGAGGAAGCCGGAGATTACACTTTTCAATGTGAACCAGGTGTTGGCCACATTGGGCTCAAAAACATAAGCTTTGCCGGCCGTTTTAATCGATTCCTCCAGCATAATCACGGTCCTTCGCACATTGATGTGACGCCAGTCGGATGAGTTCCCGTCAAGGGTGCGTGCGCCCCAGACGAGCATGCCTTCGCCAATAAAAGTACGGATGGCATTGACCGATATGAAATTTGAATCAGGATTTTTTGTCGCTATTATTCTGGTTTGCGCACCCACGCCGCAACCGGCTTCAAGTATTAAAGCATTTTGAGGAAAAACAGGATCATAATGAATAATATCGTCTAAAGTAGCTGCCTGGTCATTCAGTCTCAGCGCTTCTTTGTTCGTATATCCATGTACGTACATCGTGTTTTTATTTTAATTGGACTCATTTATTGTGCTTTCTTTTTTATTGTGTCGAGCCATACTCTTCGGATCATAGCACTTCCGGGATAGATAATCCGCCAATAATAACCGAAAACACGATTATCATTACGAGTTATGCCATTATTCCGGGTCTCCGTGGTTAGGATCGTGCCTTTATTATTGGTGTTGATAAAACGGAAGTTGACGGCCACCTTCACATAGCCAGGTTCATTAAAGGATATGAATTGTTCAAGCGTGGAGATCTCGGGCGGGGCGGGTTGGTTCGCATTGCTGGTTATGATTACCGATTTAAGAATCATTACTGTAATCCATTCATCCGGTGCAACCACAAAAAAATTGAAATCAGGTGTAGAAATTGTGCCTGAGCCGATAAGGCAATTTGATGCCCTGTCGCTCATATCCACATCTTCGTCGGCAATACCTCTTATTTTCATCAGCAGCCGGGCAACCGGTATATCCTTAACCCCTGTAATCTGCAAGACTTGTTTAACTTTATCCCGTGGGGCATTAATACTTACTTCGTGAAATTCGCTAAAGGCAAAATCGGGTAATAAGCTGTCAATCTTCTGATTATTTGTTGAAGAATGTCTTATTCTAACCGGATATAGAAGTGAAACAGCAGAAATTAAAAACCCACCGATTACAACTAAAACCGCAATGATCCTATTTAAAATGAATAAAAATGCTAAAGGATAAAAAAGCGAAATAACACCTGTAATCATGAATATGACGCCAATCCAAAAGAAATAGGAGGGCGCATAGAATTTTGCAAAGTGCATCAGCCGGAACATAATTGTCATCGCTACAACTATGCAGGTTAAACCGGGAAGAAAAATTTGAAAATCCATTCGTTTATTTCAATTTAACCAATTACAACTTGCGTATCCAGCGTTTGAAAATTTCATTTTGAAATTCTACGCCATTCAATGGGCATCCGTTTAACACCGGAATAATATTAAACTGAGGGTCTATAAAAATCCATTCATCAAGTTCTTTAGAATAGGCTTCAGTAACAACGTGTCCTGCACCACGCATACTTGTTCTTTAACTCACGGAGATACCCGCTATCTAAAGTGTACGAATGACAGAATTCATAAAGCATATTCGGAACGTCTTTTGAAAAAGATATCTCTTTTAACCTGTCTGGTGGACTTATATTGACAAACTGATAAAAAGAAGAACATCTGCTAAGCAAAGCAGAGCTAAATAGTACTGCTAAAGATTTCTTTACCATATTTTCTTGAAAAAGTCTAAAAATACAAAATAATAAACATAGTTTCATAGGTTTTTCGTTGTTCTTAGATATTCTTTAATATCGGTCGAACAGGGAAAGTGTCAGGATTTGATTGAATACGATTCGGTAAATTGGTCGGGATCATGAAGAGGTAGACTGTGATATGCCTAGATAAAACGGGAAAAATGCACCTGCCAGACTAAAAAAGGCTATTCTATTTTGCGCTGACTGATATTCTTTTTACCTTTTCAGCCGAATTCAAAACCGTTCATATTGATGAATACAACGACGATTACAACCTTCAGAGTCGTATCAGCTTTATATCATGTATATATGCTTTTTTTGTGGTTCCAAGCATTAAATTACGGTTGAAACGAGCCATGAACACCGTAGTTTACGCCCAGGATGATGTTTATTGGCGAGTTCCATACCGTTGGCAAGCGTCTCAAAGTGACGACACGGAATACGCAAATTGTAGTTGGTTAATTTGAAAATATAAACGTATGAAAAATAAATTTTTACCGCTTTTAGTGGGGATGCTTTTAGTTGCTTTTGTTTGCAACGGACAGGTTGCGGACGGGAACAGGTCTGTTCGTAACGCCGCCGTGCCGACATTCGCCGGGGAGCGGGTCGCGCTATGGTCCGAAGGGAAGATACCTGATTTCCAAACGCATCAGATTGCGGCGACTTCCGGCGAAGTGAAAGAGCCGGGGTTCAAGGCGTCGGGACACACGATGCCGTATCTCGACTGGTGCGAGGCGCCGGCGGAGAAGAACGGCGGTTGCATGCTGCTCATTTCCGGAGGAGGGTATCACGGCTGCGTTGACGGGGTGTGGATAGACCGGGTCGCAAAGAAGTTTACCGAACTCGGTTTTGTCTGCGTGAGCCTCACCTACCGCACGCCACGTCCGCAGGGACTGCCGATCTATCAAAGCGCGTGGGAGGACGGGCAGCGTGCCGTTCGCCTCGTTCGCGCCGATGCGCAGAAGCGCGGATTCGATCCGGAAAAGATCGGCGCGCTCGGGTTTTCCGCAGGCTCCCACCTGACAGTCCTGCTTGCGACAAGCGCGCTTACACCTGCCTACACGCCGGTTGATGTGCTCGACCAAATCCCGTGCCACCTCAACTGGGCGATTCCGGTTTACACCGCCTACGCGCTCACGGACGGACTTACAGGTCCCAACACGCGCGAGGGCGACGCGATTGACGTGAAACTCCCGGACGTGTTTAAGTTTGACGCGAAAACGTGTCCGATGGCGCTCTTCCATGGCGGCGCGGACATCTATTCGCCGAACGGTTCCACGCAGATCTACCGCCAACTTCGCAGGATGAAAATTCCGGCAGAAATCCATCTCTTCGCAGATCGTGGACACGGTTTCATGGGCGACATGAACAAAGGCGAGGATGGCACCGCCTACGACCACTGGTTCGATCGCATCGCCGAGTTTATCCGCCAGATGAATTTCGACGGGCGCCTCGGTGAGGAAGTTGATTTGATGACCCGCTATCCGAACGACGACGCACGCGGTGAATCCAGCAAAGAGCCGGTCTGGCCGGAAGGCAGGACACCGGATGCGCAGACGAACCAGTGCCGGCCGTATATCGAGTGGCATATCCCGAAGGAACTTAAAACAAAGGCAATACAGATCATTTACTCGGGTGGTAGTTACATGGGCAACGACCCGGACGGGTTCGAGGTCGCGCCGGCGCGGCGTTACCTGAATGAAAAGGGCATGACGGTCGTGACGATGAAATACCGCACCCCGCGCCCCCTGGACGGGCTTGCCAAACACACGACGGCGTGGCAGGACCTGCAACGCGCCATCCGGATTGTGCGCAGCGAGGCGGCGGCAAAGGGACTTGATCCCGACCGCATCGGCATCATGGGTTCCTCGGCGGGCGGACACCTGACGCTCATGGGCGCAACAAGTTCGCGGCACCGTTCGTATTGGCCGATTGATGACCTTGACAAGATTCCCTGCAACGTGCAGTGGGCGGTGGCGATCTATCCCGCGTATGCGCTAACGGACGGCGCGGAAAATCCGAACGGGAAAGGCGGCAACGAGGACGACGCACGGCTTGTGCCGGAGTTCGCGTTCGACACCGCAACCTGTCCGGTACTGTTCATTCACGGCGACTCGGACGGCTGGGCGGCGATGAACTCGGTGAAGTGTTGGGAACAACTCCGCCGTATGGGAA
>CAZANK010000204.1:0-6667 GCA_964486235.1 uncultured Prolixibacteraceae bacterium
GCCTCCCTGTCGCTATTCCGGTAAAGGGCATCCTGCCATTCCGGTATTTTACTTCCCACCGGACAACCCCAGTGACAAAAGGGGACGCCACAATCCATACAACGTGAAGCCTGCAGTCGGCGGTCCTCTTCATTCAGGGTCTGTTCAACCTCCCCGTAATCATCGATTCGTTCATACACAGGGCGGTAGCCACTGGTCTTTCTTGCTACTTTTATAAAACCTCTTGAATCTCCCATAACGTTTCTTTTTCCGGTTTTCAATTTTCTGCTATTCGTGCCGGGTGGGGTCATCTTCCGTCAATTGCAGCTTTCGCTCAATCTCCCTCAGTTTTATCTCCTCCAGCACTTTTCTGTACTCGAACGGAATGACCTTCACAAACCGGCTAAGGTATTCCTCCCAGCTCGTCAGGATACTCGCGGCCAACGAACTCTGTGTATATAAAAGGTGCCGGCTGATCATCTCCTGCAATTCATCCACATCCGAACGGTCTTCAAGTGGCGTGAGTTCGACCAGGCCTTTGTTACAGTAATAGTCAAAATCGCCTTCCATATCAAGCACATAGGCAATTCCCCCACTCATCCCGGCCGCAAAGTTTCGTCCTGTTCTCCCCAGGACGACGACCCGGCCTCCGGTCATATACTCGCAGCAATGATCGCCCGTTCCTTCCACCACGGCCCTGGCGCCGGAATTACGGACACAAAACCGCTCTCCCGCCACACCCCGGATATAGGCTTCACCACTGGTGGCGCCGTAGAAGGTCGTATTTCCGATGATGATGTTCTCCTCCGGGATGAACGTGGAACCGATTGGCGGCACCACGACGATCTTGCCTCCTGAAAGACCCTTTCCGGTATAGTCGTTGGCATCACCTTCCAGCCTGAAGCTCACTCCCTTTACCAGGAATGCGCCGAAGCTCTGTCCCGCCGTTCCATGAAAGGTGCAGTTGATCGTGTCGCCAGGAAGACCGGCTTCCCCGTGCCGGCGGGAAATTTCGCCCGAGAGCATCGCCCCCGTGGTCCGGTCGGTGTTGTGAATCGGGTATGATATCCAGACTTTCTCCCTGCCCCTGATAGCCTTTCCGGCATCCTGAATCAGTTGATAGTCGAGATGGCCATCGATCGATTTGATGTTTGGATTGGTTTGGCGAATCGCATGTTCCCCGGCCTCTGCCGGCATGTAAAGAATCTTTGAGAAATCGATGTTTTTCATCTTCCGGTCCGCGACTTCCGGGTCCACCTCGAGCAGATCGGCGCGCCCTACCAGATCAGCAAATTTTTCAACGCCCATGTCGGCCATGATTTCGCGAACTTCTTCGGCGACGAAACGGAAGAAGTTGACCACGTATTCGGCTTTGCCCAGAAACCGTTTGCGCAGGTCGCTGTCCTGGGTGGCAATACCGGCGGGACATGTATTCAGATGGCACTTCCGCATCATCACGCATCCCATGGTGATCAGGGCGGAAGTGGCAAATCCAAATTCCTCGCCGCCAAGGCAGGCCGCGACGATCACATCACGCCCGTTTTTCAGTTGTCCGTCAACCTGAAGTTTCACGCGCCCGCGCAGGTTGTTCATCACCAGGGTCTGCTGCGCCTCGGCAATGCCCATTTCCAGCGGCAATCCGGCATGTTTAATGGAACTTGCCGGACTCGCCCCGGTGCCGCCTTCACCTCCAGAGATGGTGATCAGGTCGGCATAGGCCTTGGCCACGCCCGCGGCGACCGTGCCGACCCCTGCCTCCGCAACCAGCTTCACGGACACCTTCGCCCGGGGATTGACAACCTTCAGGTCATAGATCAACTGCGCCAGGTCCTCAATGGAGTAAATATCGTGATGCGGCGGCGGTGAGATCAGGGTGATCCCCGGCGTGGAATGCCGCATGTTCGCGATGATTTGATTCACCTTAAAACCAGGCAACTGACCCCCTTCTCCCGGTTTTGCGCCCTGGCAAATCTTGATCTGCAACTCATGGGCATTGGTGAGATAATGGTTGGTGACCCCAAAGCGTCCGGATGCCACCTGCTTGATCGCGCTTTGCCGGATGGTTCCGAAACGTTCCGAATCTTCACCTCCTTCGCCGGTGTTACTGCGTCCGCCCATCGTATTCATGGCAACCGCCAGGGTTTCATGCGCTTCCTTGCTGATGGAACCATACGACATGGCGCCGGTCACAAAGCGCTTCATAATCTCCTGTGCCGGCTCAACCCGGTTGATCGGGATTGGGTCCTTCTTGTAGTTAAAACAACCCCGGATAAACGCCGGTTTCCGGTTATCCTCCTGGATCAACCTGCTGTATTCCTTATATTTACCGTAATCATTCGTGCGGGTAGCCCATTGAAGCAACCCGATGATCTCCGGATTCCAGGCATGGTGTTCTCCATCCTTCCGCCAGGCATACACGCCCGAATTTTCAAAGTGGAAGGGTTCTGAAGATGGTAAAGACGGATAGGCAGTCGCGTGCATGCGGCAGTATTCTTCCGCGATCTCAGCGAACCCGATCCCGCTCAACCGCGAAGCCGTACCTGCAAAATACCGGTCTATCAGTTCCCTGCTGACCCCGATGGCCTCAAACATCTGCGCGCCGTGGTAGGAACGAAGCGTGGAAATCCCCATTTTCGACATGACCTTCAGCAATCCCTTATCGACCGCCTTCATATAATTGGTACGGGCCGTTTTATATTCCAGGTCAAGCTTGCCTTCCTTCACCAGGTAATCGATGGCTGCAAACGCCATGTACGGGTTAATCACGCTGGCCCCGTAACCCAACAGAAGGGCAAAATGGTTCACTTCGCGTGGCTCTGCCGATTCGACAATAAGTCCTACCTGCATCCGTTTCTTTTTCCCGATCAGATAATGATGGACAGCCGCGACAGCAAGCAAGGAAGGGAAAGGCGCATGCTCCGCGTCCACGCTCCGGTCCGACAGGATGATGAAGTTCTTTTTCTCATCCACCGCCTTTTCGGCCATCGCGAGCATCGCGTCAAATGCCTGGCGGAAGCCGGCCTCGCCATCCTTCACCGGGAATGTCATCGGAATGGTCTGATGCGAAAACAACTCATCCTTCAGGTCCTTGATCTTACCCAAATCGGTGTTGGTGATCAGGGGACTGTCGAACTTGATCAACCGGCAGTGATTCTGGCTCTCTTTTAAGATGTTGGAATGCAAAGAACCGATATAATTGGTCAACGACATCACCAAGCCCTCCCGGATCGGGTCGATGGCCGGGTTAGTCACCTGGGCAAACATCTGCTTAAAATAGTTGAAGAAACGTTGCGGACGCGACGAGAAGATGGCCAACGGCGTGTCGTTCCCCATCGAACTGGTAGGTTCAGCTCCGGTCTTCGCCATCCCTTGGATCAGTTCAAACATGTCTTCCCGCGAATACGTGAAGACCCTGGCAAACGTTTCAAACTGATCCAGTTTAGAAGGAACCCGGTGTTTGACCACGATGTCTTCCATCCGGATGCGGTTTGCCTTGAGCCACATTTCATAGGGATTCCGCTGGCTGAGTTGTTCCTTGACCTCCTTATCGGGAATGATGATCCCAAGCTTGGTGTCGATCAGCATGATCTTGCCGGGGCGTAAACGCCCTTTCTCCTTGATCCCGGCAGGGTCAAACTGTTGCACGCCGACTTCGGAACCCATCACGATCAGGTCATTTTTGGTAATGACGTACCTGGAAGGCCGTAATCCGTTCCGGTCGAGCGTTCCCCCAATGTACCGGCCATCCGAAAATACCATGGAGGCAGGACCATCCCACGGCTCCATGATGGTGGAATGATACTCATAAAAAGCCTTCAGGCTTTCAGGGATCGGATTCTTTTCATTATACGATTCGGGGATCATCATACATAAGGCGTGATGAAGCGAACGCCCGGCCATGTGCAAAAACTCCAGGACGTTGTCGAATGAAGCCGAATCCGATTTTCCTTCTTCGATCACCGGAAGAACCTTCTTCAGGTCATCCCCGAAAAACTCCGACTTCAGCAAGGCTTCGCGGGCCTGCATCCACTTCCGGTTACCCTTCACCGTATTGATCTCGCCGTTATGGGCGAGGTAACGGAAAGGCTGTGCCAGGTCCCATGTCGGAAACGTATTGGTGCTGAAGCGGGAATGAACAAGCGCGATCGCCGACTCAAATTCAGGATGCCCGATATCCTGGTAATACGCCCTCAACTGGGCAGGGGTCAACATGCCCTTGTACACGATCACTTTCGACGAAAAACTGGGCTGGTAAAATGCTTCTTTCTGCGCAAGCGCCGACCCGGCAATGGCGTGTTCAGTCCGCTTCCGGACGATGTACAGCTTTCGTTCCAAGGCCTCCTGTTCCAGGTTTGCCTTCACGAAAACCTGCCTGATCACCGGTTCGGTCCGTTTGGCAATTTCACCGGGCACGGCGCTGTCGACCGGAACATCCCGGCAGGCGACCAGATCAAGGCCTTCCTCTTGAATAAAGCCGGTCAGGATATCCAGACAACGACCCGCCTCATCGTTCCTTTGAGGCAGAAAGATCAAACCCGTTCCGTACCTCCCCGCTTCAGGCAACGGGATCTTCAGCACGTCCCTGAAATACAGGTGAGGGATTTGCAACAAAATCCCTGCCCCATCGCCGGTGGCATTATCGGCACTGGTCGCCCCCCGGTGATCCAGATTCTCAAGCACGCTCAATCCACGCGTGACAATCTCGTGCGAAGCCTCGCCCTTCAAATGCGCCACAAACCCGATCCCGCAATTATCATGTTCATTGGCGGGGTCATACATCCCCTGGGCCTTTGGAAATCTTACCTGCATTTTTTTTCTTTTTAAAAGGAATTTTCACTTCTGATTCCAGTTCTCTTTGCGAACCCAAAATCGCATAAAAACACAAAACACACCAATTCATTTACAATCTATCATCAAATTCGTTAAAATAATAACGAAGTGAAATCAAAAATACACAAAACTTGAACATGATACAGTTTCATGTAAAAAAAATCCCTATAGATCACTAAACGTTAACATTCCATCCGTTCACTCATAAACTATTTACCTTACGGTAAGTGACTTACGAAAAATAGAAAAGGCTGCTTTTTAAAGCAGCCTTTTCTATTAAGATAACAATAAATTAACAAAAACGTCACCAATCAAGCAGTTTTCGAATAGCCTGATCTATTTTTTCAAAGTTAAACTGACGAATTGTTACTTCCATTTTTTCCACCAGTTGAGGAAGACACAGGTGCCCGATACTCCCTTCATGGGTATGCGCGATTTTCCGCTGTGGCTGATAGTTCCCCGACTGGATTTCCAATCCCACCCGCCGATAGGCCTCTCTGAACGGGACGCCCTCCCTGACCAAACGGTTCACATCCTCCACGCTGTAAACATAGCGGTACCGTTCATCATCGAGAATGTCCGGGCGAACGATGATTTCAGACAGCGCGAAGGCGGCAATCCCGATACAGCTCTTCAGTTCATCGAACGCCGGCAGAAAGACTTCCTTGACCAGTTGAAGATCACGAAAATAGCCGCTGGGCAGGTTATTCACCATCAGGGTGATCTGAGCGGGCATGGCCTGGATTTTATTGCAATGCGAACGCAACAGTTCAAACACATCCGGATTCTTCTTATGAGGCATAATACTCGAACCGGTCGTGAGTTCGTCGGGCAACCCGATAAAGCCGAAGTTCTGACTCATAAACAGGCACACGTCGAAGGCCAGTTTGGATAACGTAGCGGCAACCGACGACAACGCGAAAGCAACGGTCCGCTCCATTTTTCCCCGGCCCATCTGGGCATAAACGACATTATAATTCATCTGGTCAAAACCAAGGAGGCCGGTCGTCATCTGCCGGTTAAGCGGAAACGAAGAACCGTAACCGGCTGCCGAACCCAATGGGTTCTGATTGGTAATACGGTAAGCCGCCAGCATCAGCACCAGGTCGTCGGCAAGGCTTTCGGCATACGCGCTGAACCATAACCCGAACGAAGAGGGCATGGCCACCTGCAAATGCGTGTATCCGGGCATGAGAAAGTCCTTATACCGGTCTGCCTGCCGGATCAGGATATCAAAAAGTTCCTTGACGGATGCAGTCACTTCACGAATCTGGTCGCGCGCAAACAACTTCAGATCGAGCAAAACCTGGTCATTCCGGGAACGACCGCTGTGAATCTTCTTGCCGGCATCACCCAGTGTGCGGGTAAGCATCGCCTCCACCTGCGAATGCACATCCTCAATGCCTTCCTCAATCACAAAACCGCCGCGCTCTGCCATCTGGTAGATGGACTTCAGCCCGCCCAGCAATTTTTCCAGCTCTGCCTTATCCAGCAACCGGATCGACTCCAGCATGATGGCGTGCGCCATTGAACCTAAAACATCATACCGGGCCAGATACAAATCCAGCTCACGGTCTTTCCCGACAGTAAACTCCTCAATGAGTTTATTGATCGGGTAACCTTTATCCCAAAGCTTCATGACTGTGAATTTGCCCAAAGATACGGATTTCTGCAAAAACACTCCCCTGTCAAGACCATTTCGCTTTTTAATCATCCTTTTCAACCTCAATAAACCTTGAATCCAATCTGGACAATCATATTCATCCCCAAATGTGACATAATAACCAAATGATATAATATTTGAATAGTAAAAATCCCCATCCAGAGGAAGGGGCTTTGAGTTAACCCCTGTAAGGGG
>CAZANK010000205.1:0-6648 GCA_964486235.1 uncultured Prolixibacteraceae bacterium
CAGGTGAAAGATCGCAGAAACGGGAGACTGTGCTCTCCAAGATCAAGGAGTTTTTCCAACGCTTCGTTGATATTTCAAGTTAGAATACGATACACCCGGGTAATTCAAGGATATGTTGCATTTACCATGGTCCACTGCTTCTTCAACAGCGCCCAAAGCGGTTTCTGAAAAACATCCTGCCGGTTCAGAACAAGGCGGTTGTCGGCGACCCAAATGGTGGTCAGCGTAATCATTAATCCGAAAACCGAACCGAAATAGACATCGATAAAAAAATGCTGACACAGGTAAATCCTTGTCATCCCAACGATCAATGCGATCAGGAACAGGAAGAAGCCCGTGATCCGGCTGCCTGAAAAATAGGCGAGCATACTCATGGCCGCGAAGATGGCCATGGTGTGACCGGAAGGAAAACGATGAAGGTAATTTATTTCGTTTGACTGAACGGCCCGGTAAAAAACGGCGGACTGGAAGTAGCTCAGAGGACGCACCTGTTCATAGAAGATTCTTTTCAGCAGGAATGTGAACAAACCCACCAGCGCAAGGTTGAACAGCCCCATGGCCGTTTAGCGGGTCCTGAAAAAAGCCAGGATGGCCATGATCCTTTTTATCTAACCTTTCGCACCAGGCTTAGCACGCCGTTGATGAATGTGAGTGGGTGAACCGGGTTCCCGGGAATATACAAGTCGACGGGGTATTTGGCCAGAAAGCTCCGGTCAAGTGCCGGACTGCCCTCAAAGATGCCCCCGCTGATGGCGTCGGTACCGGCCAGGATGATGATCTTTGGGTCGGGTATGGCATGGTAGCAGCTATCAAGAGGTTTGGCCATGTTCGCGGAGACGGGGCCTGTAATGACGATCCCGTCGGCATGACGGGGCGATGCGACAAAATCGATCCCGAACCGGCACAGGTCAAACTGCACGTTGTTCGATGCGTTCAGCTCCCATTCGCAACTGTTGTCCCCGCCTGCCGATACCTGTCTCAACTTCAGGGAGTGGCCGAACAGCCGGTGTATTTCCTTTCTTACCAATGCGGGGTTTACGGTAATGGGATTTTCATCCCCTTCGGCAATGACCAGTCGTTCGCGTACGTTGGTGGAAAGCTTGTAATCGGTGGTAAACCTGATTTTATTCGGGAACTGAACCGCACATTCGCCACAAAAAGTGCACCTGCCCAGATCGATCCGGACCGGATTGCCGGCAATAGCCCGGGTCGGACAGACGTCCTGCAGCGCGTCTTCGTCAACCGGACCGCCGGTGATGACGGGCCTGCCCCGAAAGATGCCCGGCACTTCGGAGGTGGTGACGTCCGGGATAAACTGTTTGCCCTGGTGCCATAAGATCTTCAAATTATCCAGCATGATGAAATGAATTTTGTGTTACAGATCGTGTCCGCAGTAGGACAAATTAAAACTTTTGTTGCAAATCGGGAAATCCGATATTTCGTTGTTCCTGACGGCCTGGGCCAACGCCATCCAGTTATGATGGGAGGGGTCCTTGACCTTGTACAGGATCAGGTCGCCGTTCCCGTCGGTCATGGCGCAATGGCAGATCTCGCCGCGCCAGCCTTCCACCAGCGAAACAGCAAAGAGATCCTTCCCCGGCGATAAGGTGAAGTTTTCAGGTTTTTTAAATTCCGGAATATCCGCGATCAGTTCCCGGGCATAAGCCATTGACTGGAGGATTTCCTCCTTCCGGATTTGCGCCCGCGAATAAACATCGCCATGATGTTTGATAATCGGCGTGTGAATGATGGCGCTGCCATACAGGTCGTGCGGATGCGACAGCCGGATATCCCGGCACAGCCCATTCATCCGCGCGGCCATCCCGACAGTCCCGATTTCGCGAACCTGATCCTCGCTGACCACCCCGGTTTTCTCCATCCGTGAAAGGGCGCTCGGGAGTTTGAACAATTTTTCAGCCATCTCCCTGAAATCCGGTTCGTACGTATTCAGGACATCCCGGAGCCTCACCGCAAGATTTTGGGAGAACGGATAGTTGATCTTCCCGGCCCGGATCAGTCCTTTGGCAAGCCGGTTGCCGCCCCACTCCTGGAAAAAGTTGACGAGCGGGGTACGGAGTCTTCCAAAGACCGCGTTGCCCAACTGGTAGGCGATGTCGGCGCAGATCGCGGCCAGGTCGCCGGTATGGATGGCCATCCTCTCCAGTTCCAGCGCCAGGGTGCGCGAAAATAGCAGGGACGCGTCGGGCGTGTACCCGCACAGGCTTTCCCAAAGGTTTACAAACGCGGTGGTGTGGCCCACGGTGGTATCGCCCGCGATATTTTCGGCAAGGGTCGTGCGTTCAAGCAGTTTCTTCTTCGTCAGGAACAACTGTTCGATCCCCCGGTGCTGATAGCCCAGTTGAATTTCGAGATGCATGATCTGTTCGCCGTTGCAGATAAAGCGGAAATGTCCGGGTTCAATGACCCCGGCATGAATGGGGCCGACCCCGACCTCATGCAGTTCTTCACTGCCGGACTTGTAAAACGGGTAATTCTCAATCGTTTCATGGATGTTCGCGCGGTCATGGGCATACCGGACCGGCTTCAGCCAGGGATGATCGGCGTACCTGATGCCGGAATTTTCATGGATTTCCCGCTCAAACTTTTCAAAATTAGGATGTTGAGCTGTGAATGATGCCAGTTCGGCACCTTTTTCAACCACGGAGGACGAGACCAGGACCGTGTGCCGGTCATCGTCGGCGATACAGCAGATCAGTCTGATTTTTCCGGCGGCCTCACAGCCAAAATAATGGACACAATGCCTTGCCGGATTGTTCGTGATCAGCCCCAGGTTTAACTCCCGGAACGTGGGGTAGGCCAGTTCGGGAATGTCTTTTAAGGCCACAGCCTGATTGTTATGGATGGATAGGTATGACATGGTTATGAGATGAGTTTTGCGGCGTCCCGGATCAGGGTGACAAGTAGGGCCGGCGGGGCGTATGCCAGGTAAACGGCCAGCGCCAGCAGCAGGTACTGCGGGAATGATTCCCACGGACTGATCCGCGGGATCTGTTTTTCATCGATACGTACCGGCGGGATGAACAGGAGTTTGAAGATATTCGAGCCAAAACCCCAGATGATCAGGGTCAGCAGAAGCACGACGACCGTCAGGACCAGGATGCGATGCGCTTCAAACATCGACTGGAAGATCATGAATTCGCTGACGAACAATCCGGAGGGAGGCATGGCGATCGCGGAGAAAAAGCCCAGAAGGACCAGGAACGCGCCGGATTTATTGTATTTGAGATAATTCCCGGTGTCATAGATACTTTTGCTTTGGTAGACCCGGTAAATCTGACTGAATTGAAAGAACAGGCTGGGTTTGACCAGCGAATGGAGCACGATATGCAGGATGGCCGCGTATATACCAATCCCTCCCGCGGCCAGTCCGAGGACAACCAGTCCCATGTGCTCGATCCCCGAATAGGCAAACAAACGCTTGAGGTTTTTGATCCGGGTCATGTAGACCGCCGCCACGAACACGGAGAGCATGGCTGCGACGATCATCACGGTGCCGGCCCATGACCATAAAGGGGTACGGGCGAGGACGGCATAAAGCCGGTAGATGCCGACAAACCCCACATTCATCAGGACACTTGCCAGAAGCGCTCCCGCCGGCGCCGGCGCCTTATCCTTGGCGTCAATGCCCGCGGTGTACATGGGAACAAGTCCCAGTTTGGCCGTGAACCCGGCAAAGATGAACAGGAAGGCGAACTTCAGCCAGAACGGGTTTAGCCTGGAAGCGTTGGCGTACAGCGAATCAAAGGAAAGGTCGTCCACGCCAGCATCCTTCACGGCAAGACTCAGGAAAAGAATCCCGATGTAGATGAAGGTGATGCTGATGGCGCACAGGAAGACATATTTCCATACACCTTCCAGCGCACGGATATTCCGGTGATGATAGATTAATGCCGATGCACTGAGGGTGGTGATCTCGGTAAAAATCCAGATCACCGCGATATGATTGGCGATGTAGGCCACGGAACAGGCGGAGATCAGCATGATCATGGCCGCGAAGAAAAGACCTCTCGATTTGAGGGTTTCATCGTGGGTGATCATGTATTTGTATCCGTGCCAGAGCGCGGGGATGCTCACCACGCTGATGGTCAGCAACAGGAGTACACCCAGTGCGTCAGGTGTAAAAAAGTCATGCTGAACGCGGTTGATCCCGTTTAACTGGCTGATGCTGAAGAACCAAAGCAGGCAAAGATAAATCACCAGAAAAGAATAATTGACCACCTTATTCCGGTTGAAAAACAAGCCCCCGCTGAGGAGTAAAGCTGCTGTCAAAAAGATTCCCGTCGTCATGATTCAGTCTTTGAGGTTGCGTAAAAGGTTCACATCCGGATTTTTCAACACATCCCCGATCTTGTTGAAAAAGATTCCCAGGATCAGCACACTGGCAAAAATATCGAGCATGATGCCCAGGTTGACCAGCATGGGCATTTCGTTGCCGACCGCCAGCGACAGGGTAAACACGCCGTTTTCGATAATCAGGTAGCCGATGACATGGGTGATGATTTTCTTTCGGGAGATGATCAGGTACAGACCGGTAAACAGGGTTGACAGCGCGACCACAAAATAGGTTTTATCGAGATTCCCGTCTTTCACGGAATGCGAAAGAATGATCGTGATCACGAAGATGAGGGAGACGATGATCAGCGAGACGAAATTGGGCAGGTAGGGCTCCGCTTCCCTTGTGATTTTATTGCGTTTGATGAGATAACCGATAAACCAGGGGACGGCCACCGCTTTAAAAACAATCGTTTCGAGCATGATCAGCGCCAGGTTGAGATGATTGACATGGGTCAGCGTGAGGTAAGTCACGCCAAACAGGATGAATCCCTGGAAAACCAGGATGCGGAGGTAAGTCAGCAGCCTGTTTGCAATGCTGGCATAAAGCAGCGACATGGACAAGGCGATCAGAAGGATATCAGTCATTTTAAATAAATTTACCCAAGACAAGCAATACGCCGAAGAAGATCAGCGACGACACTGACGTGAGGATGAAGATGAATTGCGGGTTATGTCCCAGCCTGAACCGGGCCATAAACGATTCAATGACCCCGACAGTCACCGCAAAAGCAGTCTGAACGGCAAAGAACGCCAGGATCGAAAACGGATAAGGCAGCAGTCCGATAAAAAAGTTGGAAATAATTGCCCCATACATGGCGAATTTCAGGAAGCTGGTGTACACGATCAGTCCTAAATCGAACCCACTGTAATCCAGGATCATGACCTCATGGACCATGGTCAGTTCCAGGTGCGTTTTCGGATCATCGACCGGCATGCGGCTGTTTTCGGTCATCGCGATGAAAACGAGGACAAACGTGGCCAGTGCTCCCAACAGATAGGAAACAGAGGAGCCATAGTGCAGGGCGCTGAAGATCCCGTGAAAGGAAGTTTGTCCGGTGAAAAGGGCAAACGAACCGAGCAGAACAAAAAATGCCGGTTCAACAAGCATGGAATACAAGGCTTCCCGGCTTGCTCCCATCCCTTCAAAGCTGCTCCCGGTATCCAGCGCGGCGACGATCATCAGAAACTTTCCCAGGGCCAGGACGTAGGCAAACATGACAAAGTCGCCCTCAAACGAAATGACGCCCGGATGATTGCCGTGCGGAATCATGAAGATAGCCATTAACACGGCCGCAAGACCGGCGCTGGGGGCGACCTGAAAAATGAAGCTGGTGACTGAACTGTACACCGACCCTTTTTTCCACAGCCGGACAACATCTTTCATAGGCTGTAAAATCCCGGGACCTTTGCGTCCGGAGGCCAGACTCCTGGTCCGGTTCACAATCCCGTTAAAAAACAGACTTGTTAATAGGATAAGTATGAAGCTGATCATCTTACAAATGATTTAGAAATTCAAGAAGAAACTGGATTTGATCGATGATGACAGGCAAAAGAACGGCCAGGCTGACAAAGATGAAGCCATACAGGATGTATGTCTGGATGTTGCCATTCTGAAGAAACACGAACTTACCCAGGAATTTCCGGACAAGCAGCAGCGGCTGATCGATCAAAAAAGTTTCGATCCGGTCGCCCGGGTGGGTTTCCTGGCTGATCTGTTCCGGATAAAGACCTGCCGCATCACGTTTGTGTTTCCGGATCAGTAACAGAGGTTCTGCCAGTTTCCGGTAGTTTCGGATGAACGAGGAGGCCGTGTATTGCATTTTGGCAGTCCCGCCCGTGTATCCGCATCCCCAGGTGGCGTCGGTGTGTTGCGCCCGGGCTGATAAAATCCTGGTACGGATGAGATAGACCAACATGATAAGACCGGCAAACCCTGCCGAAAACCAGCCTATTTTCGTTAAACCGTGCAGTAAATCCTGCGTTTTCAGGTACACTTCAGACGTCATCTCCGGCAGATAAAGGGCGATCGTTTTTCCAAGCGGCTGGTTTAGCAAAAACGGAAATAAACCCACGAAAACGATCGCTGCTGCGATCAGGTATAACGGCCACACCTGACCCGCTTTCTCCCCAACTCCCGGGCCCCTTCGTTCTCCGGTCTCCGTTCTCCGGTCTCCGCGTTGCCACATGCCCTGTGTCTCGTGTTCCGTGTCTTGCGTCTTGATCCTTGTGTCTTGATACTTGTGCCCCACGTCCTGTCTCGGGCTTCCCAGAAACACCATTCCAAAAGCCTTC
>CAZANK010000206.1:0-6647 GCA_964486235.1 uncultured Prolixibacteraceae bacterium
GTGATGACGGAATTAAACTTCCGCTGGAACATCTTTTTACCCTGGTCCGTGAATACCGAAAGCTGATTACCGTCGGCCACGAGATAATCGGTTTTTTTATCACCGTTCATATCCGCTGCCACGAAATAATGGTCTTTCCCAAATCTGCCCAGGTCACGGATATCTGACTTCCCATCCAAATACTGAAGATGCACCCTCCCTTCCGTGTCGGTGGTCACCAAAGCCGGGGCAGCGCCTTCGGCCAGGTACACGTCATTGCCCGAGTGTTCAAAGTGATCGGTGGTATTCAGCCGGATATTCCCCTGCCGGTCCAGGATGTAGGTTTTAGCTTGATCGGCAAAAACCAGAAAATCCTTCGATCCTGAACGGAAATACCTGACCGGATTAACGACAACGCCGTCAGTTCCTTCAAACTTCCACCCGCCGAGCATTTTACCATCCCTCGCGTAAGCATCGATCTTCCCGTCCCCCGCGGCCACGAAATACCGGTAATCACGTTTATTATCATAATCAATCACCGCCACGCCATTGGTCGATGGCGCACGGAGCTTCACCGGAAACCTCGCCACGGTGCTGCCGTTACGGTCGATCAGGTGCAGTTGGTCACGGGTATTAAACAAATACTGCAACTTCCCGTTCCGGTAATAGTCAATCTGGTTAATTTCACTGAGTATCTTTCCCGGAAGTTTGACCTTCCACAAGCTAACGCCCTCGTGATTGATCAGGTACAGGTCATCCTTGCTGTCCTGCACAATCACCTCTTTGTTTTGTTTATCATAATGATTAACCATCAACTGAGGCGGAATGGCGATGGACGAGTCAAGCCGGGTTTGCCAGACGGCCTGAGGTTCTTCTTTCGGGACAGGGTCATATTTCAGATACAGGTTATTCAGGAACTCTCCCGATGCGGCGGAAAATTGCCAGCCAAATCCATAAAACTTACGGATTGCTTCTTCATGATCCTGAAGAACACCCGATACGATCCCGTTCAAATAATGGTTCTTCAGATAAAACGCCCTGGAAAAATTCAAAAAGAAATAAAAGGTTGATTTCGATGCCATCTGCCCGTTAAATTTCCGGAAGCGGACATCGTTCGCGAGCGTGTTTGATGAACCCAGATCATGCAGGTAACTTTTCAGCGCCGTGCTGTTGTCGGAAAAGATCAGGTAGTTTTCGTAAAAACAAAAATAGTTGCTCTCGACGGCCGAAAAGGTCTCCCCCATCAGCAATCCGGGAAAGTCCGGGACAGGGAACCCGTAAATCGTCACAGTTTGTTCGGACCGTACCTGATAGGCAGACTGCAGCTTGTCCATGCCGACGTTCCTGGCTTTCGCATACCTTTCGAGCATGGGAAGCAGCAGTTCCCTGGCCATGGACTGGCTTTTCACGCCGGCAATAAAAATACGGTTGGCGGCCGGTTCGTTTTGAGTCACCGGGGCAAAGACCATCGCGAATTCCTTGCCCGCGATCTTCCCGAAAAGCGGGATAAACGGTTTTTCAAAGTAGCCATCCAGTGTTTTCAGGCTGGCTTCTCTCCGGTAATAACTTCCCTGTTTCCCTTTCAGAAACTCCGCGTAGCCATTCTGATATTTTTCAAAGTCAGACAGGTTGAGGCACAAGAAGCCGCTGATGCGGGACGGGATCATTTTCTCCAGGTTAAACCGGTCAGCTTCCTGATCCTGGAAAACACGGAGATAGTGATGGCCGGCTGGTTCTAAAAAACTGAATCCTCCTCCTAAAACTTCCGTTTCCCTGATCGTGACGTCCAGTTCGGTACGATGGGCGAAGCGTGAGAAAAGCTGCAGAGGCTGCCTGAACGAGGGGGAAGCGGCTTTTCCCAGGAACTGATGGATTTTTTCGTGATCGATGAAGACATTAAAATCGGAACTGCCGCTGATCGTGTTGTAAAGGTTTTTAAACTGCTCCTGGTCCAGAAGATTGTCTGCCGGGATTTGGCGCACTGCTTCTTCGACAAACAAAGCGTGCCGGCTGAACAGGAAAATGCCGTGGCTTTCCGCAAAATGATAGTCTTCTCCCCCTTTTCGCAGCCTGTAAATCTCCACATCATCATAGACCCGTTTCGTCAGGTTTCCCGCTTCATTTTTGGAATAGTCCCTGATAAAACCGATCATTTCCGATTTCTCGGCCCGATTTTCGAGGCTCAATGCCAACAAACAGCCAATATGATCCTTCCCCACAGGGTTAAACGCCGCCAATGCCGGTTTTTTCGTCAGCATGGCACGCAGGCGCTCACTGCCTGCCAACAACGCTCTTAAGCGGTCCACATCGTCATGAAAGGCCTGCAGCCCGGACACCGATCTTAAGATATCGGTCAACGGGCCCTTCTGTTCAAGTTTCTGCAAAAAGGTCTGAACATCGGTCATCTCGATCACCAGGGGCGTTTTAACGGGGATCGCTTTGAACGCTGAATTCTCGGTATAGGCCCTGGTTTGACGCTGCATCAAAAACCAACCCGCTCCAAGGGCAAGAATGACAACGAAAACAATGAGGATTGGAAGGATGATCTTGCGCATAAACAGGTTTTTTGCAAAAATAATAAGAAAGCATCAAGACACAAGACCGGAAAAAGTTTTAGCGAGGCCATGAGCACCGGCCGCCACAAAGGCTTCAAGCGCAAAAACCTTTCCTTCTAATGACTTACGGCTCACGACCCGCTACTAATTTATACAACTTGTCCGAGCGGCGGACCTTCTGATCGGTCCGGATGGAGAAATACTCCCCTTTTTTTGTTTCAGGAACCGGTTTCATTTCAACCCGGATCTCTTTTACTTCGGTTTCAATCACGCCGGTAGTCGGGCCGGTGATCAAAATTTTATCGCCAGTCCGCAAGGCCCCCGTTTCCATCTTAAACTCCGCCACGCCGATATTGGGAAAATAATTCATGCCTTTCCCCAGATAGACCTTGCGTTCAGTCGCCAGCGAGCCATAATTTCCGCTCCATTCGCCCAGTCGCTGCCCCAGGTAATACCCGTCCCAAAAACCCCGGTTAAACACGGCACTCAGCCTGCGGTCCCAGTCAGCAATCCTTTCAGGCGTAAACTGATGGTCAAAATACGCTCCCACGGCTTCCTGATAGCACTGAACCACTGTTCTCACATATTCAGGGGAACGGGCCCTTCCTTCGATCTTCAACACCGTCACGCCGGCATCCAGTATTTTATTCAAAAAGTGAACCGTTTTCAGGTCTTTGGGCGACATGATATACTCCTGGTCAATTTCCAGTTCGGCCCCGGTTTCCTTGTCCGTCACGAGATAAGCACGGCGGCAGGTTTGCATGCAGTTACCGCGGTTGGCCGACGTGTTCATCTCGTGCAGGCTCAGGTAGCATTTGCCCGAAACGGCCATGCACAGGGCGCCGTGGACAAACAGCTCGATCCTCACCAGCCCTCCTTTGGGGCCCCGGATATCCTGTTCACGGATATGACGGCTGATCTCTCCCACCCGTCCAAGGTTCATCTCCCGGGCCAGTACCATCACATCGGCAAAGCCGGAATAAAACCTGACCGCTTCGATATTTGTCATGTTGACCTGGGTTGATATGTGGACTTCCATGCCCACCGCACGCGCGTACATGATCGCCGCCATATCGCCGGCAATAATCGCGGAGATACCTGCTTCCTTCGCGGCATCAATAATGCGATGCAGCTTGTCAAGCTCATTGTCAAAAATGATGGTATTCACGGTGAGGTAGGTCTTTACGCCCCGCCCGTGTGCCCTGTCGGTGATCTGCTTCAGGTCGGTCAGCGTAAAATTATTCGACGAACGGGCACGCATATTCAGTTTTTCCACGCCGAAGTAGACCGATCCTGCCCCCGCCTGGATGGCAGCAGCCAGTGATTCGTAAGACCCCACCGGAGCCATAATTTCAATTTCTCTTCTATCCATCCGGCTCAATTTTGTGCAAAACTACACCTCACAGATTTGCCCCATCTATAATCCTTTTAACGCCTGTTTGATCATTTGTTCCACCGTGAACCCGGGATTGCTCCTGATCATTTTGTCCAGTTCCGCCTCCACACTTTTGCGGGGGAATCCCAGCATCACCAGTGCAGATAAAGCTTCTTCCCTTGCTTTATTGTCGGTCGCCGTCATCAGGATCCTGTCGCTCGCCAGCGACTTACCGATCTTGTCTTTCAGGTCGATAATGACCCGCTGGGCTGTCTTTGCGCCGATTCCCTTCACACTTTTCAAAAGATGGACATTCTCTTCGAGAATGGCTTTTCTGATCTCGTCGGGCAGCAACGACGAGAGCATCATCATGGCCGTATTGGAGCCGATCCCGCTTACCGAGATCAAAAACCTGAAAAGCTCCCTCTCGGACTTATCGGCAAAACCATAAAGGAGATGGGCATCATCGCGGACAACCTGATGCAGGAACAGTTTAACCTGTTCTTTCCCGTTGATCTTTGAATAGGTATTCAGGGATATATGGATAAAATAACCCACTGATCCGGCCTCGATCACCGCGTTGGCAGGGGTGAGCCCTGTCAGTTGTCCGTGGATGTACTCAAACATGGCCTGAGATTACAGCGCAGGTTCCTCATCAACAAAATCGACAGTTTCGTCCACCTGATTCGGGTTAATCTCAAACTTCTTCAGGGGATTCCTGCTGATCTCCTTGTGCAGCGCACGGTTTTTACAGATATCAATGGCCAGATACAAGGCTTCCCTGAACGAATCGGGAGAAGCTTTGCCCTCCCCGGCGATGTCAAAGGCGGTTCCATGTGCCGGAGAAGTCCGGACCACGGGAAGCCCCGCCGTATAGTTCACTCCTTTCTCAAACGAGATCGCTTTAAAAGGCGTCAGGCCCTGATCATGATACATGGCCAGGATGGCGTCAAATTTTGCGTAGTCTCCCGAACCGAAGAAGCCGTCGGCCGGATAAGGCCCGATGGCCAGTATTCCCTGATCCTTCGCCTGTTCAATCGCCGGAATAATGATGTCCTTCTCTTCCTGCCCCAGCAATCCTCCGTCGCCCGCGTGCGGATTCAGCCCCAATACGGCTATCCGCGCCCTTTGGACACTGAAATCCTGCTCCAGCGAAGCAGCCATGATCCGCAACTTCCTCACGATCGCTTCTTTGGTAATCAGGGAAGGTACTTTGGCAATGGGAACGTGTCCGGTGACCACCCCGATCTTCATCATTTCACTGACCATCAGCATGAGGTAGTTGTCCGAATGGAACTGCTGCGCCAGAAACTCGGTATGCCCCGGAAAATTAAATTTGTCACTTTGAATGTTGTCTTTGCTGATCGGCGCCGTAACCAGGGCGTCGATCAGTCCCGCTTTCAGATCATAAACGGCCGTCTCCAGCGCCATATAGGAAGCTTCACCCGCTACTTCCGATATTTTTCCAAGTTCGACCCGGACATTGTCATCAATACAATTCACAATATTAACCTTACGGGAATCTGCCTCCGCCGCATTTCTCACCGAATTGAAATTAAAAGCCTCCATGTGGAGGGCTTTCCGGTGGTAGGCCGCCACTTTGGGGGAACCATAGATGACCGGAGTGCACATCTCCAGGATTCTCGGATCATTCAAGGTCTTCATGATCACTTCATAGCCGATGCCATTGATGTCTCCGTGGGTAATCCCTATTGTTATCTTGTTTTTGCTCATCGTTTTAAAAATATGCTTACTGAAAAAACCGTCACCTTTCTTCGCACAAAAGGCCACACAAATGTAATCTTAAAATCTGCTTTCACAAAGCAAAGAAGCGATTAGCTCCCGGCTCTCAGCTTTTAGCTCATCCATTCCTCCGGTCTCCGTTTACGTGATGACCACAAAAATGATAAGAAGAAGCAGAAAAAGCATGAACAGGATCAACTGGTTCCTGATGAAAAGACCGAGCAGGATCAAAATTTCAACTTCTTCGGCATTTGCCGTGTAAATATCAATCTCCCCCCTGTCCTTCGATAACAGTTCGTGACTCTGAAAGGTAATAATCTCCTGTCCGTTAAACTTCCAGGCCCAGCGGGACTGCCAAAAATTCTTGATTTCCAGCTCAAAACGTTTCCGATTGATAATCAGGTCACTTTTGGGATTAAACAGGTTGATCATGATCGACCCCAACACGTCCTGGTTATTGGCATCCAGTATTTCAAGCTTTGATAAAAAGTAATCACGGGTAAGGATAAACCCGCGTCCGTTCAGCGCAGCAATGGCATTGGAACTAAAAAAATGATTCCAACTGATGACCCCGATCCGCTCGTTGCCGCGGGTAATCACCAGCTTATTCCTGAAAACTCCCTTTGACCATAAAAGCTTTTCCATATCTTTTCTCTTCCAAAGAACATGCAAGTTATGAAATTTGATCCAATTGGCTTTTACTTTTATTTGCAGAAACGCCGGGTTAAAATGTTAAAAATGCAATGAGCCGTGCGTAATGGGTAGCGGGTAGCGAGAAATTTTAAGTCGCGACTCAAGACTCACGACTCAAAAGCTCTTTCGTGGAAAGCAGTCCGCAGGCCGCATAGATGTCCTGCCCACGGGAGGCGCGGATGGTGGTGGTAATCCCCCTGGCATTGAGGGCATCCTTCAGCTCCTGCAATGCCGTCTCGTCGGTCCCGGGCAACGGCGTGCCGGGAATGGGATGAAACCGGATCAGGTTCACCCGGCACCTG